>JADGOA010000148.1 GCA_017883215.1 Thermoanaerobaculia bacterium
TCGTTCCCATTCCGGCCGCGGCCGCCGAAGCCTTCGGCTCCACCACGTCGGCCCACACCGCCTCATGTGCCAGTACAGCCCCCGCAACCACAGCCGAGCGTTCCGCCTACGTCCCCCGGACAGGGCTTCCCATGGTTTTGGATCGCACTCATCATTATCCTGCTAGCAGTGGCCGCTTGGTGGTACTTCAAATAGAGGGGCCGAGTCTCGTATCGCGCCTGATGACACGTTCCAGCAGTAGCTCTCCCGTGAGCGCGGGTTTGATAGCCGCAGTGATAGCCGGGTGGCAAAATGCGAGGAAAACTGCGGCGATTCACGCCCTCTCACGGCGGTAACACGGGTTCAAATCCCGTATGCGCTACCAGCTCACAGCAAACAACTTAGTCATAGATTCCGACGCTCCGCATTTTCCCTCGGCGTCACCCGGGCGTCACCCATTTGTGGTTTCTCGTCCTCTTCTCAGTCGACAAAACCCGTATCTCGGCGCCGCGCGCACCTGACCCGAGGCAAACCCCCACCGGGGCGGCTCGGGGATCTAGTCTAAAGGCAGACACGCTCGTTGGGTCTGAGGCTTGGGACACCGTCATCCCGCGCGGCACGTGAGCCGGTTCATCGGCCTTTCACCCCAACCCGGATAGACTCACCTTCATGAGATTTCAGCTTCGCGTGAGCGGCGCACGCCGGATCTGTCTCGCGGCCATCGTGGTCGTCACAACCATGGTCGCCACCGCACAGGGAGCGTCGCTTTCAGTCGACGTCTTCGGTGCCTGGACGCAGCCGCGCGCGATCGGCATGATTCGTGGCGTCGCCGCGAACGCCGGCTTCGGCTCGCGTCTTCTGCCGGGAGCGGGCGTAACGCTGTTCCTCGATCCGATGTGGGCGCTGAGCGCCGGAATCTCGCGAGGCTCGACAGGGATCAACGTGATCGCGAACGGCGCGCCGAGGGACCGCTCGACCGTCGGCTTCGAAGAACGGTCGCTCGTCCTGCGCCGCTTTTTTCCGCTGAGCGACTCGTTCGCGCTCTCCGCGGGTGCCGGCGTGGTTTCGCTGATCACGCGCGACATACGCCGGCCGATCACGTCGGGCCGGGTCACGCTGATCCGCGTGAGCTCGCCGGATCACGGTGGAGCAGTCGTGAGCGTGGGCGCGCGCTACCGCCTTTCGCCGCGTCTGTCGCTGAGCACTAACGTCGAGTACGGTCCGTTCCGCTCAACGGCCGAGGTGCGCCGGATCGAGTTCCCGCAAGACAACATGGAGACCGACTTTCATCTGTTCGTGGTGAAGACCGGCCTCGATTTCCGGTTCTGAAGCGGGATCAGAACGCCTGCATCGTCGAGATCGAGAACACGCGGCCGCGATGGCTCAACGGGCCGTCGTTCAGCGCGTAGGCGATGTCGAAGCGCAGCAGTGCCGACTCGAATCTCGCCAGGCCGAAGCGGAGGCCGATTCCAACGTCCGTCTTCATGCCGGACAGCCTGAGGTTGCGTTCGACGGCCTGGCCGCTGTCAGCAAACAAGGCGATGCTCGGCCCGAACATCTGCAGGAGCTCGTGGCCGGGAAGATCCGGTGCTCGACATTCATGAGGACGCGCTGCGTTCCTCGAACGAGAAATCGGGTTAGGCCCGCAGGCCGTACTGCCCGAGCCAACCGAAGATTGATGCGCCAGACCAACACCTGCGACACCGCCGTATTCCGGGATGCCGATGCGGTCCTCAGCGCAACGAAGCAGCCCGCGGTTTCAGCGGCGGCGCGTTCTTCTCGCAGAGTACGACGTAGCCGTCCTGCTCCAGCAGCGCGAAGCCGTGGTCGGTGCAGATCTGCGAACGCCACTCGGGCACGAGCAGCAGGTGCTGTGCCGGACTCGAGAACTCCGCCGCGGTTCCGCGGCCGACCTGCAGCGGCGTGCCGGCGGCGTAGTTCGAGCTGACGGTCGGACTGAACAAGCCGATCGTCGTCAGGTCGCCGCCCGTGACGTGCTCACGCGAGGCCACGGCGGACAGCCGGACCAGCGGCTCGCGCATACGGAGATCGGCGAATGGGACGATCACGAGCGCCGACGCCAGAAGAATGATTCCGTTCGCCACGGCCGCGCAGGTGATCGGCCTCCAGATCGCGGAGGCGTGCCGCCGGAGATTACGCCCGAAGTCGCGGACGAACAGCCACTGAGAGGCGGCGGCGAGGCCGATGATCACGAACGCGACGCGGACCGAGAGTGGCACGGGCTCGACGGAGTCCGCCATCGCCCGCGCGCGTGGCGACAGGTGCCCGTACAGCAAGAGACGCTCGGCGCCGGCGCCGGCGGCCATGAACGCCAGAGCGATCGTCGCCGCCGAAACGTACGCGAGTTTGCGAACGATCGATGAAAGCATCCGCCGGCGATCGATGCTGCTGTCCGCCGCGGTGCTGCGGACGAGCAGCACGCAAAGCGCGATGCTGAAGGCCGGCCAGACCGGCCAAGTGTAATTCGGCAACTTCGTCGACATCGCGCTGTAGAAGACAATCGTGGCCAGCGCCCACGAGAGCGGGAAGCCCCATCGCTCATAGCTGACGCGGCTGCGCAGCGGCGTCGCCAGCAGCACGAACAGGAAGGCCACGAGCGACCCGCCGAGGATCAGGACGACCAGCGAGTGGTAGAAAACAGAGCCGCTGTGGCCCTGCAGGGCGGACGTGCCGCGGACGAAGTGCTGGCGGACGAAGAACTCGTAGAGGAACGCACGGCCCTCGCGCAGATACAACGCCGTGTAGAACGCGGCGGAAAGGATGACTGCCAGCGCAAATGACGGCGCCGTTGCGCGGATCGCGCGCGCGGTCCGCGAGGCGAAGCGCCGCGCGAAACCTTCGGCCTCGCTGTCGCCCTGAATCGCCGCGATGACAGCATGACAGAAGATCGCGAACGCGGGCAGTACGATGCCGATCAGCCCTTTCACCGCCACCGCTCCCGCCATCCCGATGCCCGTTACGATCGTCTCGCGCCCCGACAGCTCGAGCGTCCCGCGCCGCATCAGCGCTCTCGTGAAGACGAGCAGCGGCGCCAGCAGGAAGAAAGTGAGCATCGGATCGAGGAGGACCGTGGCCGCTCCGGCGAACGGAAGAATGCCCGCCGCATACGCGACCATGGGAGTCAGCGGCGAGAACAGCCACGGCGGCAGCGTGGCGACGTCGGCGTCGAAGGCGCTCGCGCAGGCCGGCCCGAACCGGCGCCAGAACAAGCCGAGGGCGGCGACGGTCAGGAGCGAGAAGCAGAGGCTCGGCAGGCGCGCAGCGAGGATGCTGACGTGCGCGGGATCGCCGTCGATGGCCGCGTCGGCGGCCAGAATCGTCCAGACATACGTGGGCGGTTTCTCGTAGAACGGCTTGCCGTCCCAGGTCTGCAAGACATGATGCCCGGACTTCATCTCTTCCGCGATCCGGCGGTAGAGCGCCTCGTCGAGATCGAACGTCGGGACGACGAACGTCATCACGATTGCCACCGCCAGGGCGAACATTGCCGCCGCGGCCATGATGCGGATGGCGCGGCTGCGCGCCGGCGCCTCATCGGAGTTTTCTTCCTCGTGCACGCGATCGGAGAAGGGAAGCCATCGCCCCGCGCCGGCGGAGCTTCGCTGCACGCGGTTGCCCACTGCGGGATCGAGGCGATGTCGCATGTGTCTTCCCATTATCGGAGCATCTCATGAAGCGGCGACGAACCCCGGGCTCCGCAATCGCCTTTCGGCGGAGGCGGAGCCGGAAATTGGCGTGTCAACGCAGCACCGACAAAACATGCCGGCGCACGCCAGCCATGCCGCGAGCGCCGCCTCCTGGGCGCACTCGAGTCCCGGCACGCCCGCGACGCGAGCCGCTCCAGATGAACCCGCAGCTCGAGGCGGCCTTGGCCGCCGTCGCCAGGGGGAAGCCAATCGTGTTCGCTGGTCCGCGGCCGGAGCGCCGGAGGGCGGGGCGCACGGAGTGGCGACGCCCGTAAGTCCTTTCGGCCGCGTTCAAGTCCCCGACGACGACGCGTTAGTGTCGTCGTTCGAAACGATGAGCTGCTGCTCGATGCCGTGACGGCAAGGCAGTAGGAGGGGTCGGCCGTGACAATGTCAAGATTGGCAGCGGGCACGCACAGTGCGGTCACGACTGCTGCAGCTACCTGCACGCGCGGTTCTCGGAAGCGTGCGACCTTCTGCCCGCGCTGCGGACTTGGCGAACAAACGGTAGAATCGCGCGCCGGCACTGCGACGCCGGACGACGCCGCGCATCAGCGTGGCAACACTCTGGTTTGCGTGCAAAGCGATCGGACGGATTTCTCCAAAGTCGAGCGGATGACGCTCACCGCACTGGTGACACTCTCGCTGGCGCTGCGAGCTGTCGCGTATTTCCGCTACCGTTTCGACTCCGACGAGCCGCAACATCTCCACGTCGCGTGGGGCTGGACTGCAGGCCTGGTCCAGTACCGCGACTACTTCGACAACCACGCGCCGCTCTTCCACATGCTCTCCGCGCCGCTGCTGAAGGCACTCGGCGAACGCGCCGACATCCTCCTGTACATGCGAGCGCCGATGCTGCCGCTGTTCGCGATCGTGCTCGGCTGCACCTACGCGATCGCCCGGCGTTTCTATTCGCCGCGCGCCGCGCTCTGGTCGGTCGTGATGTTGTCGCTGTATCCGTCGTTCTTCCTCAAATCGCTCGAGTACAGAACCGACAACCTCTGGAATACCGTCTGGATGATTGCGCTCCTCGTACTCACCGGCGGGACGGCCACACTGGCGCGCATCTTCGCGGTGGGAGTGATCCTCGGCGTGGCGGCGTGCGTGTCGCTGAAGACATCGTTCCTCGTGTTATCGCTCGCTCTCGCTGCCATCGGGACTCGCTTCGCATTCGGCGAGCGTTTTCGCGCCGCAGAGCTTCTCGGCAAAGCAGGCACGTTCACCGCCGGCTTCGTGATCGCGCCCGCTGCGATCGCGGCATGGTTCGCGCACCTCGGCGCGCTGCCAAACCTCATCTACTGCGCCTTCGAGTTCAACAAGCTGATCGCGCAGACGACCGCCCACGTCGTGCTACTGCGGATCAGCTATCCCTTCGCGCTGGCGCTCGTGCTGTGGTACGGACGACAAATCGCATCTCGCTCCGGGAACGATGCCGCCGCTCGGACGCGCTTCTTTCTCGGCATGCTCCTGGCGATGTGTGCCGTGACGCTGGCAGGCCTCTGGGTGCTGATCTCTCCGCGCGATCTCCTGCCGATCATGCCGCTCATGGCCATGATGTTCTGCGGCTGGGTCGTTCGGGTGGCCACCGACCGGAGGACCGTGGCCGCGGCGTTCGCGACCGCGGCGGTCTTTTTCGTTGCGGTCATCGCATACGACACGGGCTGGTTCGAGAATGGCACGGCCGAGCAAATCACGCTGATGGATCAGGCTCTGCACCTGACAAAGCCTGACGAGCCGCTCATGGACCTCAAAGGCGAGACGGTGTATCGACGCCGTCCCTACTACTACATCTTAGAGAAAATCACGCGCGACGCGATCCGCGCCGGGCTCCTTCCCGATCGCTTGGCCGAGGCGGTCGTGAGCGCGCGCTGCTACGTCGTCCAGGCGGACGGCCCGTTCTTTCCGGCACGATCGCGAATGTTCCTCAGCGCGCATTTCATGGCTGTCGGCAGGCTGCGCGCAGCCGGGCAGTGGGTCAAGGCGGACGACACTTTCACCGTCGCAGTTCCCGGCGACTACGTTCTCCTCGACAAGACGGGCGAAACTGCGGGTATGCTCGATGGGTCCACGTACTCCGGACGGCGACGGCTGGCAGCCGGCCCGCATCACTTTGTGCGATCGAAGCCAGGCCGCGTCGCGCTCCTGTGGGCACCGGCGTTCGAGCGCGGGTTCTCCCCGTTTCATCTGAAAGACCGCGACTTCTGATGCAGGCATCACCTGATCTCTCACGCGTTCTGATCCTCGCCACACATCCCGACGACGACGTGATCGGCGCCGGCGGATTGATCCAGCGCGCCACAAGTAGTACGCGCCGGTTACGTGTGGCCGAACACTCGAACTGGCCGGCCAGTGGGCAACGTTACGCACACGCTCGACGATCTCGCCACTGACGCTGGCGTTCCCCGTTTCTCACTGCACGATCTCCGGGCGACCGGGAACACGTGGCTGGCAAACGCCGGAGTGGACGAGCGCATCCGGCAGTACCTCATGGGCCACAAGGATGGCGGGGCAGTGATCACGCGCTACACGAAGATCACTGCGGACACTGAGCGCGAGATCAGGGACGCAGTTCGCGTCTTCGATAAGATCAGGAAGACGAAGGAAAACGTCACGTCCATTCGAGTGCGCCGATCAGCGTAGTCGCTCAGCATCAGTGGTAGCGCAGCTTTGTGCCCGACGAAGCACAAGATCGGAGGGTAAGATGGTGACCAAAGTGCCCCCGACCGGTCATCAACTACACGAATGCACATGCTGCCATGCTGATGCGCAGCACATAGCCTTTCCTGACGCCCTCGGTGCCGGTCAATTCGTCCTCTGCTCGTCATGTACGGATGAGAATTGGGATCAGCGAAAGCAAGCCGCGACAGAGGGGCTGAAACAGATGAAAGCAATGCTCGCAGCCGACCCGACGAACGAGGGCTACACTCTCGCACTGGAGCTTCTCGAAGCCGCCGTCGAAATGTTCGAGTCAAGAAACGGTGATACGGGCGCGAGTTGGACGCGAGTTGGGAACATTTGCGGGAACATCTTCCTGCCGTGCGCGTAGTCGGACGGCACTGGAAACGACCGCTGACCTCCACCGTGTCAATAGGGTGGGGGCTTTCGGGACGTTCAGGGATTCCGTAACTCCTTGATTCTTCGTGCGTCCTCGAACGTCCCGTGACGGACCGGAGGCTCTCGCAACCACGTTTTGAACTCGGTCTTGAACTCGACCGCTTCTGCTGGATACGGATCGGACAGTCCCTCGATCTGCCGTGACGGGCGCGATTCGGACGCGCGTGGGGCGTGTTCATGGGCACATCGTTTTCTTCGCCGGCAGAGTGGCCACCAATCAAGAGATTGCACGAGAGCCGGGCGGGCGGTCATCTGTCGGGACCGCGCGTTGAGGGTGTGACGGCGCGCAGGACGCCACGGCCAGTAGACAAGCGCGGGCTCCCCTGACGCGGCGGCCCTTCCGAGGGAACCTCGGTGGCGATGTCGCGGAACGGCAGAGCGCGTCTGACGCTGCGGCCCGGAGACCCGAGAACGAAGCGTCGTCAGGAAGAATTCGGCGATCGGCTCGTCGCCGTTCGTTATCGGTACGACGAGGAGAAGTGGCGTCGCTACACGACGGTGGAGATCATCGTTGACGACCGAGCGTGGACGCCGGGGACGCATGTCAACGATCCCGACCGTCTCGTGGGTCTGCGAGTCGGGTATGCCGAGGAGACGATGCGCCGCAGCGTGCGGTCCGCGGGTGGGCACTGGGACGCGGCGGCGAAGGTGTGGTGGCTCCCGCTGCATGCGGCGGTGCAACTCGGTCTCGAGGATCGGATCGCGACGTGGTCGGAGCCGAAGCGGTAGATATCCAGCATCATATGGGGATATATACTTTTGGAGATTTCCATCTGGATGTGGATGGAGTGGGTCAGAGTTAATACATAGTTAGACGGCGAGAAGAGAAGGCCAATACTCTGGCGACCTTAGGAACATCGACCGCATGAAGTGATCGGGGTCCTTTAACGCACCCTTCTGGGACTGAATTCGGAGGAGTGAACTATGCGCTTCAAACTGATCTGGGTTCTCGTTGCTCTCGTTCCCGGGGCCTTCCCTCTCCAGGCGCAAGGTCCCAGCCACGGCGAAAAGGAACTGGTCCGCTCCATACAGGTTCGGCTCGCCGACGAAGAGGCCGCCCTGGAAAAGGTCGTCAACATCGACAGTGGCACCTTCAACCTCGCTGGCGTCCGGGAAGTGGGCCGGTATTTTCAGAAGGAACTCGAGGCCCTCGGATTCAGGACGCGCTGGGTGGAGATGCCCGAGGCCATGCACCGTGCGGGACATCTCGTCGCCGAACGAGTGGCGCCGGAGGGGGCCGGAAAGCGGGTGCTTCTCATCGGCCACCTGGACACCATCTTCGAAGGTGAAGGCAATCGTTTCAAACGTGAGGGCGAGAAGGCACGTGGAGCCGGAGTCGCGGACATGAAAGGCGGCGACATCGTCATCCTGTACGCGCTGAAGGTCCTGCACGGCGCCGGATCGCTCGAGGGCGCCACCGTTCGTGTCTTCCTCACGGGAGACGAAGAGAACCCCGGCACCCCGGCGACCATCGCGCGGGGCGACCTCATCGAGGCGGCCCGGCAGAGCGACGTCGCCGTCAGTTTCGAAGCCGACATGGGGAAGGTCCTCGTCGCAAGACGGGGCCTGAGCACTTGGTCCCTCAAGGTCACCGGCGTCCAGGGCCACTCTGCATTCGTACTCCGGCCGAAGGGCGGTGCGGCCTCCCTCCTGACGTGTCGTTGCGGAGATGGACGCCCGGCGGCCGGGATCAGGGGCGGATGATGGCGCCGAGCAGGGCTTGGAACTTGTTCCTCGTCTCGGCCAGCTCGGCCTCGGGGTCGGAGTCGGCGACCACCCCGACGCCGGCGAACAGCCGGGTGCGGGTGCCATCGAGCTCGGCGCTGCGGATGCCGACGGCCCATGCACCGTTGCCGTTGCGGTCGACCCACCCCACCGGCCCGGCATAGC
>JADGOA010000149.1 GCA_017883215.1 Thermoanaerobaculia bacterium
TCCCCGCTGCGGCGGGGAGAGGGGGCTCGATTGAGAGTTTCTGCTCTCAGGCGTCGTGCGCGCGCGATGGCGCGGCTCAGGATGACACACGCGCGGAGCCCGGAAATGGCCAAACTCCAAACAACAGCAGCGGCCTCACGGCCGCCGCTGTTGGCGAATCCTCGAGAACTCGAACTAGCTTTCGATGAGCGTCCGCAGCGTCCTCGAGGCGACGGTGAGCATGGCGATGTCGAGCGACGGCGCGGTCTTCAGATCGGTCATGGTCTGATCGATGCGCTCGACCACCGGCGCGTGCTGCGCCAGCCAGAGGTCGACGATGTCTGCCGCTCCGCGCGAACCGTTCGCTTCCGCGATGACCCGCTGGGCGAGAGCGCTCTGGAACGTGAACAGATCGTCGACCAGCGCCGCGACCGCAGCCTTCTGCCACGGCGTGTCGACGACGATGGTCGATCCAGCGGCGCGCAGGCGATCCAGACCGAAGCGCGCCCCAAGACCGAAGTAGATGCGGGCGACGTTGTCGACGTTGTCGCTGGCCTGCTTGTCCTGCTGCATGATCCGGACGATGTCCAGCGCCGAGGCCATGATGTCCAGACTGGCCACACGCCGAGCCAGCGAGAGCGGGATGCCGGCTGAAACGAGCAGCGACTGCCGGGTCTCCAGCGCGGTGAGCAATGGCGCCGGCAGAAGGTCCGCCAGATGCTCCGACAGCGCCACGATGCGCGGCCGGAACTGTTTGACAAACTCGGCGATGTCGAGCTTCTCGTAGGGATGCCGCAGGATCCACAGCATGGCCCGCTCCAGCAGCGTGCCCACCGCGGCGAGCATGTCGATCTGCACCTTGGCGCCGAGCTTGTTGTCGAGCGATTCGATCTCACTCCAGATCGAGCGCAGATCGAACGACTCGCGGATGATCGTGAAGGCGCGAGCGATGTCGGCCACCGAACGTCCGGTGTCCTCCTTCATCTGCTGGACGAGCGTCGGGCGCAGCCGGTTCAACAGATCGTTCGTGACGTAGCTGGCGATGATCTCGCGGCGCAGGCGATGACGGCCGACGGCCGCGCCGAAGTTCTTCCTGATCAGCTCCGGGAAGTAGAGCAGCAGGTCTTCGGCGAGCCGCGGATCGTCCGGCAGATCGGACTCGAGCAGGTCCTCGTAATGCACGAGCTTCGCGTAGGCCAGAATGACGGAGATCTCCGGACGGGTCAGACCGATGTGGGCGACGTGCCGGTCGGTCAGGGTCTCGTCGTCAGGCAGCCCCTCGATGGTGCGGTCCAACTTGCCGGCGCGCTCCAGAGCGCGCATGAAGCGCGCCTGTTCGTCGAGCACCGACACGCCGAATGCATGCGTCACCGAGATCGCCTGCGTCTGCTCGTAGTTGTCTCGAAGCACGAGCGCGGCCACGTCGTCGGTCATCTTGGACAGAACTTCGTTGCGCTCCTTGATGCCGGCCAGCTCGCCGCGGGCGATGGCGTCGTAGAGCAGGATCTTGAGGTTCACTTCGTGGTCGGAGGTGTCGACGCCGGCGGAGTTGTCGATGGCGTCCGTGTTCAACCGGCCGCCGCCCAGCGCGTACTCGATGCGGCCGCGCTGAGTGAAGCCGAGGTTCGCCCCTTCACCGACCACTTTGACGCGAAGCTCGTTGGCGTTGATCCGCAGCGCGTCGTTGGCGCGGTCGCGCGCCGCGCTGTCGTCTTCCCAGCTGGCCTTCACGTACGTGCCGATGCCGCCCAGCCACAGCAGGTCGGCGTTGGCTTTCAGAATCGCGCGAATCAGCTCGACCGGGGTGAGGGTCGCCTGCGGAAGCTCGAAGAGTTTCCGCGCTTCCTCGGACAACGTGATCGTCTTGAGCGTGCGCTCGTAAACCCCACCCCCCTTCGACAGCAGGCTGGTGTTGTATCCGTTCCAGTTCAGCCGCTCGTGGAACAGACGCCGGCGCTCCGCCAGACTGACAGCAGGATCGGGATTCGGGTCGATGAAGATGTGCGAGTGGTTGAACGCCGCCATCAGCCGGATGTGCGGCGACAGAAGCACGGCGTTGCCGAAAACGTCGCCCGACATGTCGCCGACGCCGACCACGCTGAAGTCCTGCTCCTGAATGTTGATGCCCATCTCGCGGAAGTGGCGCTTGACCGCCTCCCATCCGCCGCGAGCGGTGATGCCCATTTCCTTGTGGTCGTATCCGGCGCTGCCGCCGGAGGCGAACGCGTCGCCTAACCAGAAGCCGTACTCCGCTGAGATGGAGTTGGCGATGTCGGAGAAGGTCGCCGTCCCCTTGTCCGCCGCCACGACGAGATACGGATCGTCGGGATCGCGGCGAAGCACGTTCGGCGGCGGGACGACCTCGTCGCCGCGCAGGTTGTCGGTGATGTCGAGGAGCCCGCGCAGGAAGGTCTTGTAGGCTTCGACGCCTTCCTTGCGGAACGTCTCCCGATCGGCCGACGGGTTCTTCACCACGAATCCACCCTTGGAGCCGACGGGCACGATGACGACGTTCTTGACCATCTGAGCCTTGACCAGGCCGAGGATCTCGAAGCGGAAGTCCTCGCGGCGGTCGGACCAGCGGATTCCGCCGCGGGCGACCTTGCCGCCGCGAAGGTGGATGCCTTCGAAGGTGGGCGAGTAAACGGAGATCTCGAACATCGGCCGCGGCAGCGGCAGGTTCTTCACCGCACGCGAGTCCAGCTTGAACGAGAGGTACGACTTGCGCTCGCCCGCCGGGTCGCGCTGGTAGTAGTTGGTGCGCAAAGTCGCGTCGATGAGGTTCACATACATCCGCAGGATGCGGTCCTCGTCAGGATTCGTGACTTTCTCGAGCGCGTCTTCGATCTGGGCGCGGATTCCGAGGCTGGCCGCGTGCCGGCCCATGTCCTTGCTGGACGCCTCGGCACCGCGCAGCGCGGTCGGACCGAGAGCCGGATCGAAGTTGTTGCGGAACAGCTGGATCAGCAGCCGTGAGATCGCAGCATTGTTTGCCAGCGCCTCCTGGATGTAGCTCTCGCTCAGGCTGAAACCGATCTGCCGCAGGTACTTCGCATATGCGCGAAGCACGACCACTTCGTGCCACTCCAGACCGGCGAAAAGGACCAGGCGGTTGAACCCGTCGCTTTCGGCGTCGCCGCGCCAGACCCGCAGGAACGCCTCCTGGAACTTCTCTTTGACCGGAACGAGATCGTCCTGTATCCCACTCGCGGAGAGACTGAAATCACGAATGCGGACGGGGAGCGAGGCCCCCAGCGGGTGGATCTCGTACGGAACCTCGGACTGAACCTTCAGCCCCATGTTCTCGAGGCGGGGCATGATGTCCGACAGCGGCACCGGCGCGCCCGTGTGAACGATCTTGAAGTGGAACTGCCGCTCGTTGTCGCCGAGGTGACGGTAGAGGTCGACGACGATGTTCCCAGTGGCCAGCACTTCTTCCACGTGACCGATGTCGTATAGCGCCGCTTCGGATGAGAAGCGCTCTGAATAGGCAACGGGGAAGGCTTTCTTGTAGCGGTGGTGCAGCTCGATGCCGGCTTCCTCCCCTTTGGTATCGCAGAGCTCGTCGAGAAGGCGATCGCTCCACGTGCGCGCGGCCTCGGCCAGATAGGCCTCCAGACGCTTCACGTCGATTTCCGGGATCTTGCCCGGGGTGGTGCGGACGACGAACAGTCCGCGCGCGAGCGGCGAGTCGGCGACGTAGTCGTAGACCTGGGTGTCGCCGCCGTCGAGCGCCTCCTCGAGAATCGCCTTCGCCCGTTCCTTGAATTCCGCCGTGTAGCGGTCGCGCGGGACGTAGACGTAGCAGGAGACGAAGCGCTCGAACACGTCCTTACGGGTGAAGAGCGCCACCCGCTGGCGTTCCTGCAGTTGCATGATGCCCCACGAGATATGGAACAGGTCGTCGTCTGTGACCTGAAAGATCTCATCGCGCGGGAAGGTCTCGAGGATATCGATCAGAGCCTTGCCGTTGTGCGAGTGCGGATCGAGGCCGGCGCGCTCGATGACCCGGCGAACCTTCAGACGCAGCATGGGGATCTCCCGGACGCTGCGGCTGTATGCGGCGGAGGTGAACAGGCCGAGGAAACGATCCTCGCCGGCCAGATTGCCCTTGTCGTCCCAGCGCTTCACCCCGATGCGGTCCATCGGAACGAGCCGGTGCACGGCGCTGACGGTGTTCGCCTTGGTGATGATGAGAAGGTCCTTTTTGCGGGCATATTCGCTGAATTCGGCGGAGAGCGGCTCCTTCGATCGCTGGATCGACGCTGGACGCACCTCGCGAAGGATGCCCAGGCCCGACTCGGGGATGGCCGGGAGGTAATCCGTACCGCCCTTGGTCTCGAAGGCATAACGGCGATAGCCGAGGAAGACGAAATTGCCTGTGTCGAGCCATTGCAGGAATGCGCGGCCCTCTTCGGCTTCTTCGTCCGGCATCGGGAGCTGTTGCGTCTCCAGCTCTTTGAGGCCGCTGGCAAGCATGTCCCGCATGGCGCGCCAGTCGGTCACGGCCATCCGCACCTCGGCCAGAATGCGATCGATCGACGCATGCAGCGCCTCGATCTCGGCGGGATCAGTCTCCTGATCGATCTCGATGTGCATCGTCGACTCGACGATGGCATCGGATGCTCCGGCCACGGTCTGGGTCACCTCCAGCCGATTGCCAGCGCCGTCGCGCCGCACGCGGACGACCGGGTGGAGAAGCAGGTGGATCTTCCGTTCGCGGCGGTTGATCTCAGCCGTGATGGAATCGACGAGGAAGGGCATGTCGTCGTTGATCACCTCGACCACTGTGTGATCGAGCGTCCAGCCTTCCTTCTCGAGAGTGGGATTGAAGATCCGCACCTTGGCGGCGCCGGGCATTCGCTGAGCACCGAGCTCCCAGAGCGACAATGCGCCGCCGAGAAGGGTGTCGAACGAGGAATAGACGATGTCGTCCGGAGCAACGAGAGCGAAATAGCGACGAACGAACTGCGTCGCGCTTTCTGAAAGATCACTGCCGACGCGAGCGCGGGCTTCGGCTGCCAGCCGGTCGACAAGGTCGACCTTCCGTTCTTCTGCTGTGATTACCATGGAGGGCTTCTCCTGACTGCACAGTTTGGTGAGGTGATGCGGCGTAATGCGGCGCCTATCATAACGAACGGTTTCGCGATTTCAGGGGTGCCATAGAAGAGGTTTCGAATGTGTCGCAGGACACCGATTCCCTCGTTCCGGGAGCCGTCGCTGCGGTGACGGTGACCCGAGCAGCAGAGCCAGCCCCGCGTGAGAAAATCCCCCAATCGCCTCTGTACTGCCATTTTCGCGGCACATCGCGAAGATCTCGAACCGTGTAAGCTTTCTTTGGTCTTTCCGTGACGGTCACCGGCAAATTCTCGACGATGTCCATGCCCGACCTGGTGCAATGGGCTAGAACCGCGCATCGAAGCGGAACACTCCATCTGCGCGACGGCCACGGCAAGGTGATCAATGTCGGTCTGATGGACGGCCGGATGATCTATTCGGCCACCAATTCTCCTCGGGAAACCTACGGCGCGTACCTTCTCCACCTGGGCCTGTGCGGTGAGGCCGACATCGAAGCGGCCCTCGACATCGCCAAGCGGACGGGGGCCATGTTCGCTGCCATCCTCGTCCAGGAGCAGAAGATCAGCCGGCGACAGGCCATCGACACGTTGACGGCCAAGACCATCGAGGATCTCTGCGACGCCTTCCTCTGGCCGGACGGCGACTTTCATTTCGATCCAGCCCAGCTGAAGGCCACCGACGCGCTCGCGATCAACCTGGACCCGATCCGTGTCGTGGTGGAAGGCGTGAGCCGCGCCGAGGTCTGGAGCCGCATCACCGCGTTCATCCACCCGGCCAGCTACTTCGAACCGAGCGACGAGACCTTCGACGACAACGTGCCTTGGGAAGACGCGAGGATGGCCAAACGCGTCTATTCACTTCTCGATGGCAATCAATGCGTTCAGAACATCGTCGACCGCCTGCCCTTCGGACGCTACAAGGTCTACCGCGCCACCTCGGAGTTGCTGGAGCGGAAGTTGATCCGGCCGTGTGACGTCACCGCGGTGATCGATCGCGAGAAGCGGCTGCAGAGAATCGTCGCCGGCGCAAGGAGCGCCGCTCTGGCAGGCCGCTGGACCGAAGCGATGGAGATGCTGAAGGGTCTCGCGTCGGCGAATCCGGGGCGGCAGGAAGTCATCGATGCGCTGGCCGAAGTGACGACCGGATTCCGGAGAGCCGTGCTCGAGCACCAGTTCACACTGGATGACGTCCCGGTGGTGACAATCGGTCCCGATGCGCTCTCGCACATGAATCTCAACCCGATAGACGCGTTTCTTCTCTCGCGCATGGATGGCCGGTTGACCGTGCAGCAGATCGTTCGCATTTCGGCGATGGCCGAAGTGGACGCGCTGCGGACGTTCATGCGGTTGCTGGCGGCAAGAGTCATCGACTTCCCGCAGCGCACGTGATGCGTGAGTGCGACGCGTGGCTGCCGTTCCATCCATTGAGCCACCCGCCGTGCGAAGATAATCAGGTCCGCCATGCACGATCAGCGCTATCGAGTCTTCGGCAAAGAATCTTGTCTGTGCCGGGCGGAATGCGCGGCAGCAGCACAGACAGGAGTGTCTGTGCCACATCGGCCGTAGATCCGACGAGCTCCGGCAGGCTCTTACGCCGGACCCCACGAGAGCATCCGGATGAGTAGCCCCAGGTCGCGCGTGTCGTCGCCCAGATGCCGCTGCGCCGGATTGAGCGCGCGATCGATGTCGAGCTGGAGAACGTTCGGCGCACCGTTCGGAGCAGGCGTCACCCGATAGTCCCGGGACAGATGCGCCTCCGGCGGCGTGAATCGACCGACGATCGTTCCGTTCACGGTGATCGTCACGATCGGCCGCTCCGGCATGATCTCGTCCGCAACATCGAACTGCAGCCGCAACAAGGTCTCTCCGCGTGCCGGCGGCAGGATCGTCACGGAATGCGGGCCCATCCACCGCCATTCGTCGGTCCCGCTGCGCTCGGGCGCATACCACCCGGAGACGAACCGCGGCAGCTCCCGGACCGGAGCCAGCGCGATGTCGAAGTAGTGGTGGCGGGCGATTCTCCAGAGATGGTCCTTCTGGCGGTGAAAACTGAAGCCGCGAGCGGGAGTGTGATTGAGCTCCATGAGCAACCACGGCCTCAGTCCACCCGTGGCCAGCGGCATGGAGCCATCGTCCATGACGCGCAGAAACGGGTACTGCGGCTCGAAGTACGCCATGAACGGCGTCATGGCGAAGGCCACGTATAGCTGGTCGCGCCCGTGATCGAGGTGCTGCCGGATCGACTGCACCGCGGCGACCGGCGGCGAAACCTGCGATCGCACCGCGGTAAGCGCCGGTGCGGTAAAGATCAAGAAGGCGGCCACCAGGCCCCCGCCGATGAGCGCCTCCACCACCGGCCGTCTCAACGACGCGCGCCGGATGCCGTCGGCCGCGAGAACTGCGAAGAGCGGACAGTAGCCGATCGAAAAGCGGTTGACGGAAAAGCGGTCCAGCATCAGCCACGCCGAAATGGCGAAGGGCGCGAACGCCAGTGCCACATATCCGATGCGGGCGTCGCGCGAGCGAATCGCTCCACCGGCGGAGATGATCACGAAGATGGAGACGACGACGCTGAGGGGCGCCGATTGATACTGCTTCAGAAAGAAGCTCGAGAACATCCTGAACAGCGGCGGGCGATCGGGACTGCGGAACGAGTCGATGTTCGAGATGTACTCGCCATGCGCCTTCACCGTCTGCATGTAGCGGTCGTACGACCCGGTTGCGTAGATCGCTGAGCCGTAGGCAATCGCGCAGATGGCCACTCCGATCAGCGCCGCCGCGATCACCGTCCGCCGCGACGACTTCCAGCGGTGGTACGAGGCGAGCAGACCGGGAAAGATTCCGACGAGCAGATTCTGGGGGCGGATGCCGATGGCCAGAGCGAGGGCAACCGTCCCGACGATGAAGGCGCGGCTGTCGCGGCAACCGCGAAAGATCATGGTGATGGCGAAGACCACGAGCACGATCGAGGGAACGTCGCTGAAAGCTGTGCCGCCAAAGAACCAGACATTCGGAAAAAACACGCAGAGCGCGCCGGCGACCATTGAAGTCTCAAAGCGCAGGCGAAGCTCGCGGGCGAGAAGAAAGACCGCCGGAAAGAGCAGCACGCCGGCCGTGAGATTCACTGCCTGCAGCGCCCGGAAGTCGCTGCTGACGAACAACCGCGCGATCTTCCCCGCGGCGATATAGACGGGAAAGCCGGGCGGGTGCGGATGATGGCTGGTGACGTCGAAAGAGCGCATGCCGAGGCAGAAGAGCGCTTCGTCCCAGTCCCAGAGGGTGCGCGCCATCGCCAGAAAACGCGACACGGCGCAGGCGAGCGCAACGATCCAGAAGATCGTGCGCTGCCGCTGCGACAGCAGTTCTGGAGGCGTGGTCAGGTCCATCGGCGAGGGGTGAAGGATCTTCACCGCCCGTATGCGTCGTAGAACTTGCTGTTTGAATCCGCCAGCCGGCGCAATGGTTCTGCAGGTGCGAAGCGCGGGCCGTTCTTCGCTGCCATTTCATCCAGCCGCGCCACGACGTACGGCGCACCGATCGTGTCGGCGTAGCGGAGCAAC
>JADGOA010000150.1 GCA_017883215.1 Thermoanaerobaculia bacterium
GCCACCCCGGGAGTGCGGGGGATCCCTCGCTGTCCTCCGCCGCTCCGCGGCTTCGGCAGCTCGGGATGACAGGCTTGGCGCGTGTCATTAGAAGCTGGTTAACGGCCAGGGGCCGATGGAGCGGTGATGAACCTGTAGGGACGCGCAGCAGCGCGTCCGCAACTCTCGTCGGCCCTCCGCCCACCGGAACTGCGGACGCGCTGCTGCGCGTCCCTACATTCGCATTGATGACACGCCGATATGCCGCGCACTGCCCACTGCCACGGTGCTACGATCCTGCCGCCCGAATCAAAAAAGGAGAACGATATGCGCAAAATCCTCTTGTTCGCACTGCTCGTCCTGACTGCGCTCCCGCTCGCCGCGCAGCAGACGCCGCTGAAGTTTCCGGCCATCAGCCAGCACGCCTCCGTCTCGCAGACTGTCGGTCTGACCGATGTCACCATCACGTACAGCCGTCCCGGGGTCAAAGGCCGCCAGATCTGGGGCGCCCTCGTGCCATACGACAAGCCATGGCGCACCGGCGCGAACGACGCGACGACGATCTCGTTCAGCGACGACGTCACGATCAACGGACAGAATCTGGCGAAGGGGACCTACGCCTTTTTCGCCATCCCAACAGCGAACGACTGGACGCTGATTTTCAACAAGACCGCCAAACAGTGGGGCAGTTTCTCGTACGACGCGTCCGCCGATGCGCTGAAGGTCACGGCCAAGCCTGAGAAGGCGCCGTTCACGGAGTGGCTGACGTACGACTTCCCGAAGGTCTCGAGCGACACGGCCACCGTCGTGCTGCGGTGGGAAAACCTCGCCATCCCGTTCACGGTGAACACGAACACGACGGCCAAGGTCATCGCGGCAGCGCGTGAAGCCGTGGCGGGCGCGAAGCCGGACGACTGGAGCACCCCCTATCGCGCCGCGTCGTTCGCGTTCAACAACGGGCTGAACGACGATGCCTCGAAGTGGCTCGACGCGTCGCTCAAGGCGAAAGAGACGCTCTCCAATCTCTACCTCAAAGCGCGCATGCAGGCCAAAGCCGGCCAGAACGCAGCCGCTGTGAAGACCGCCGAGCAGGCGCTCAAGCTCGCCACGGAGAAGGACAAAGAGGTCGCCGACGAGATCAACGCATCGATCAAGAGCTGGCAGAAGTGACGGTCTGGCGACACGAGGCCGGCACGATTGTGCCGGCCGTTCTCTTATGGTCACGAGGTTACGAGGTCACGAGGTCGCCAGGATTCTTCTTGGGTAACCTCGCAACCTCGTGACCTCGTGACCTCGTAACCCGGTCAAATCACGATCCCCAATCGAACCACTGCGATTCCAGCAGCGTCTTCTGGCCGCGGCCGTCGGTGATCTCGACCTGGACGTCGGTGTCGGGACGGACGTTGGCTGGACGGGACGGAAAGTGGGCGACGTAGCGCGGCCTCGGCGTGCTGGGATACCAGGGAAAGCGGCCTTTGAGGACTTTGTCTTCGCGGAGCATGGTCGGGTATCGCACCTGCCCGTTGTCGAAGAGCAGATCGACCTTGCGGATGCCCCATGGCGACAAGGCCCATCCGGAAAAGAGATATGCGTCGTTGATGTGCTCACCGGGACGGGGGTAGTCGAGCAGACCGAATGTCGATGCCGAGTACGTGTACTCGCCGCGGAGAAAGGCCTCGAGCTCCGGGGCTGAGGAGCGGCCGGAGCGGAGCTCGAATACCCAGTCGCCCGACGTGCCCTGATCGAATCGAGCCACATAGGAGAGGCTTCCGCGTGTCAGTTCGCGGCGCAGCCAGTCGCGCTCGCGCGGGCCGCCATACTCGCCATGGAGGAGGATGAAATTGATGCCGATGCGTCGCAACTCCAACACGAAGTCATCCCCGATCACGGCGGCGTGCCACATGCTGCTGAGGCGCTCGAACTCCGGCGGAGCGAACCCGGACACGCCGTTTGCGATCGGGCGGTGGTGCGCGGTGGCGAAGCGCATGTATCGGTATTCGCTGTCGTTGACGTTGATCGGCAACTCCACCACCCGGATGTGCTGAGTGGCGATCCAGCGGTACACGGGGGGCACATCGGGCCTCGTCGCCCACCATCGGATCGGAGCGGCGCGGAGCTCGGCGACGAAGAGCGCGGCGGCGAGAACGCCCGCCCATCGCCGGTTCCTCGCCAGCCATGCCACCGCGAAGGCGATCAGCATGGCCATGCCGACGTAGGTGATGTTCGCCCAGCGCGCCGGTACGCGCACGGCGCGGAACCCGGGCGCATACGAGTATAGAAAACGATAGAAGAACGTGTGGACGCCGAGGGAGCCGATGAAACCGGTCGTGACCCAGAGAAGCGCCACGAACGCGGGGGGACGGAGGTCGGGGGTCGGGGGTCGGGGCGCCGCGGGGCCGTTCTCGCCTCCGAGCCCCGACCCCCGAGCACCGACCCCCACGATCGCACCTGCGGCAGCGAACAGAATCCCAAGCACTCCCGGGAAGAGCCAGCACTCCGGATTCGTCGTCGGATCGAGCCACCGCCGGTACACGCGGTTCACCTCCCCTGGATTCAGCCAGTCGCGGAGGGTTGCCGACGACATCCGCACCTCTTGCCAGTTGCGCTTCATGCCGTAGAACTCGGCCGCTCGGACGTACGGAAGGAGGAACGGCGTGAGGAAGAGCATCGCGACGGCGATCGCAGCGGCGATCCGCAGCCACTGACGCGGATTGCGCAGCACGATCGGAATCGAGAGGACCACCATGATCGACCCGAATAGAAACCAGTGGACGTTGCTCAGGCCGTTCATCAGAAAGACGAATCCGAACAGCCACGCCCGCCGCCACGACGGCACATCGGCGTAATGGAACAGGGCTACCAGGAGCAGCGGCACCCACCCGCTCCAGATGTGCTGGACGTGCGGGAGTTGCGTGAAGCGCCAGGGCGGGAAGGCGTAGAAGATCCCGGCCGCCACACCGGCGAGCGCGGAGCCGGTGATCCGCCTGCCGAGGAGATAAGCGGCGAAGCCGGAGAAGGCGAAGCCGCCCAGCATGGCGATGTTGTGGGCGGTGAGCGGGCCCACGCCGAACGCGCGCAGCGGCATCAGCACGAGGGCCAGGCCGTAGAGATTTTCGCTGAAGGCAAGCGAGTATCTGGCCGGATAGAAAATGTTCGCCTGGAACAGGTTGAAGGGCCGGTGGATCGTCGCGTACCAGTCCCAGTCGAGAACCCACGTGTTGATGTACGGATCGCCGGGATAGGCGACGAGACGATCGAGGCCGCAAGCCAGCGGCCAGGTCATGGCGACGCTCAGCGCGACGAAGAGAATCGCGACGATCGCATGCGTCTTCGCCATCTGCAGTGGATGATATCCGCTACTCGCTGCCTCCAGGCACGTCGCCAAGGACTGAAACTCTCGCGTCGAGTTTCGGCTCGAGCGGCATCGGGCGTTTGCGCATCCCTTCGACGAACGCATCGCGCAACGTGCGGTTCTGGTCGAAGGCGATCCGCTCCTTCGGGATCCGCTGCATGATCGGCGCGAGCCCTTCACCACCAGTGGCGAGGAAGTCCGGCATCGCCACGCGGTAGAGCGCGTTCGGGTCGAGCGGCGCACCCGTGGCGAGCGTCACCGCGGTCACACGGTCGCGCTGAGGCATCGGTTTGCCGGCATCCTTCGTCCGGTCGATCGTGTAGCGGATGCCGCTGACCTGCAGGATGCCGCGCTCGCCGGTGGCGGTGACGCGCAGCGCCTCGCGGATGTCGGCGCCGGTCATCGTCGCCACGGCGACGAAGTTGTCGAACGGGCTGACGTCGAAAATGTCTGCGAACTTCAGGTCGCCTGCGGGCAGAGGCGCCCGGATGCCGCCGGAGTTGACCAGTGCGACGTCCGCTCCCGTCACGTCGCGGAGAGCATCCGCAAGGACATCGCCGAGGGTCGATTCGGTCTCGTAGGCCCTGGTGAAGCGCGCCGCAGTGCGGATGCCGAGCAGCTCGTTTTTCTTCTGCGCGACCTGTTCGAGATACGGCTGGATGATGGCGGTGACGCGCGCGTCGGCGTGGATGGTCTGACCTTCGAAGACACGCGGTACGAGCTCGATCGTGGCCGGCGCCTGGCGCGGATCGCACGACACAGTGCCGCGATACACGTCCGTGCAGACCATGGTGTGCGGGCGCATTTCGCTGCGCGATGCCACAGCGTGATGCGCAGCCGGGTCGACCCACAGATCGATGGTCGAGAACGCCGTTCCGAACGGCAGCGCCTGCACCGCCGGAACGCCGTTGACGAACTCCCGCATCTGCGCGTGCGTGTGGCCGCCGAAGTAGGCGTCGATCGTTCCGGCAGGCAGCGCCGCCAGGAACTGCATTGCTTCCTGCCTCTGGTCGCAGCTCGCCACGTCGTGGACGTCCTGAAGGTCCGTGCAGCGGCCGCCCATGTGTGCGGCGACGACCACCGCGTCGGCTCCGGCAGCCCGCGCCTCACGCGAGCTGCGGATCACCGCTTCGACTGGATCTGTGAACGCGAGCGTGGAGACGTTCGAATAGACGGTGGTGTTCGGCGTGTCGGGCGTGGAGAGACCGACCACGGCGATCTTCGCGCCTGCGGCATCGACCATGATCCACGGCCTGGCCCAGGCCGGCGTCTTTCCGGTGGCTTTCTCGACCATGTTCGCGGAGAGGAACGGGAAGCGCGCCAGGCCGGCGTTGCGCTCGAGCGCGCCTAACGGGTCCTGTCCCGGCCCTCTCACCACCGAATCCGGCCCGACGGGACCGTAGTCGAACTCATGATTGCCGACAGCCGACGCCGTGTAGCCGAGTGCGTTGTAGGCGCGGATGACCGGCTCGCCTTCGAAGAGGTTCGACTCCAGAGTTCCCTGGAAAAGGTCGCCGGAGTCGATGAGAATCACTCGGTTGCCATTGGCCGCGCGGAGGGCCTCGACGTAGCTCGCCAAAACGTCGAAGCCGCCATATCGGACGCGGGTCGTCGTATTCTTCACCTGCTCGATATGGCCGTCGAACCATCCGTGAACGTCGGTCGTGCCGACGATGACCACATGCACGGGAGCGACTGGAACGGCGGCCGGCGGCAGCGACGACGAGCAGCCAGACAGGGCAATGAGGAACAGAATCAACCAGGCAGAACGTTTCATGGCGCGGGAGATGATAGGGCATGAGGGGAGGGCATGAGGCATGAGTGATGAGGCATGGCGCCGGTCCACTCATGCCTCATGCCTCATACCCCATGCCTCGCGCCGTACCTCGCGAGCAACACGCATGATCTACCATGCAGGTGCCATTGCCGTTGCCCTGGTGCACCTCGCGTTCATCCTGTTCGTCGTCGGGGGCGGCTTTCTCGCCCTGCGATGGAAACAGGTGGCGTGGGTTCATCTGCCCGCGGCGATCTGGGGTGCAGCAATCGAGTTCGGCGGGTGGTTCTGCCCGCTGACGAACATCGAGAACGATCTGCTGCGCAGAGCGGGCGAAGCCGGTTACAGCGGGGGCTTCGTCTCGCATTATCTTTTTTCGCTGATTTATCCCTCAGGATTGACGCGGGGAATCGAGGTCGCAATCGGCCTCGCCGTCCTGGCGCTGAATGTGGGTGTGTACGTGAGAGTGTTCCGTTGAAATTCGCAGGTGGTATTCCGCAGCATCCGGTCGACACGACCGACAAATCGTTCGAGGCCCTCGGCCTCGGCAAGACCATCGTCGACGCGATTTCCCGCGTCGGCTTCGAGCATCCGACCCCGATTCAGGCCGCCGTCATTCCCCTCGCGCTGACCGGCCGTGACGTGGTCGGCCTCGCTCAGACCGGCTCCGGGAAGACCGCAGCTTTCGTTCTTCCGATCGCCGAACGGCTGACGCACGGCAAAGGGGTTCGCGCCTTGATTCTCGCGCCTACGCGCGAGATCGCCATGCAGACCAAGGCTTTCCTCGATCTGTTCGGCTCCGAGCATCGCCTTTCCACTGCCTGCCTCATCGGCGGGGTGAGGATGACGCCTCAAACCGAAGCCCTCCACAAGACTCCTGACGTCATCGTGGCCACGCCGGGGCGGCTTCTCGACCACGTCAACCGCGGTCACGTGAAGCTCGACGCCATCGAGGTGCTCGTGCTCGACGAAGCCGACCACATGCTGGACCTGGGATTTCTTCCCCAGGTACGGGACATCCTCCGCCGTCTGCCTCGAGAGCGACAGACCATGATGTTCTCGGCCACCATGCCGGACACGATCGAGATGATCGCTTCCGAGTTCATGCGCACTCCGGAGCAGATCGACATCACACCGCAAGGGGGTGCCGCTGAAGGCATCAGCCATCGCGTGTACGTGGTGAAACTGGAGGACAAGCGCAAGGCACTCCTGGAGCTGCTTCGCGAGGAGCTCGGGTCGACGCTCGTCTTCGCGCGGCGGAAGGTTGACGCCGACTGGCTGTTCCACGTGCTCGAGCGCGAAGGACATCCGGTGACGCGCATCCACTCGGACCTCTCGCAGGTACGACGGGTGAAGGCGCTGCAGACTTTCCGCGAGGGAGAGCACCGCATCCTCGTCGCCACCGACATCGCCGGCCGCGGTATCGACGTCCCGGGCATTCAGCACGTCATCAACTTCGACATCCCCGAGAACGCCGACGACTACGTCCACCGCGCCGGCCGCACCGCGCGCGGCCGCGCCAAAGGCATCGTCTCGACGATCGCCACCTGGCAGGACCTGGGCATGGTCCGGCAGATCGAAGAAGTCCTCGGCGAAAAGGTCCCCCGCTGCACGGTCGGCGGCGTCGAGCCTTGGGAAGAGCTCGAAAAGAGGCCGAGCCGCACGCGGCGGCGGCTGTAGGTTGCGTGCAGCGCCGGCCTGTGGCACCGACACTCCTGTCTGTGCCCGGCGCTTTGGGATTGCGCAGACAAGAGTGTCTGTGCCACACGAGAACTCCCTCAGCCCTGCTCGGCTTTTCGCGTGTCGTACATGGCCGTGTCCGCCAGGCGGATGGCTTCGTCGAGCGAGCGCTGCGCGCCGAATTCTGACGCGCCCCAGGAGACGCGGAATCGAAGCTCCGGGTACTCCTCGGACACGTGCGCCAGGATGCCGTCCTCCAGCGGTGCCAGACGGTCGGCGACGAGCGCCATCGTCGAGTTGGGAAGGATGGCCACGAACTCGTCGCCACCCCAGCGAAACAACAGATCGTCCGCGCGGATCAGCTGCCGCACGGCGTTGGCAGACGAGCGGATGACGACGTCACCGGCCGCATGTCCGATCTCGTCGTTGATCGTCTTCAGACCGTCGATGTCGATCATGACCACCACGCCGCTGAGAATACCGGCGGTGGCGACATCGTCGCCGCGTTGCATCGAGTAAAAGGCGTGGCGGCTCAGTGCCTCGGTCAGCGGATCGGTGTGGAGCTTCACCTCGAGACGACTCCTGGCGTCGTTGAGCCGCTCCAGCGCCTTGTTCAACTCGCGATGCGTTTCCTCCGCCGTCACCACGATCATGCCGAACCCGAGCGAAACGCTGACCAACAAATCGGCAATCGACGAATACCCGAGGAGGCCCAGCTTCGCAACCCGTTCGTGGTACGCGAACAGCGGCGCGTAGGCGAGGAACAACAGAGCCTGGAAAAGCAGCGACAGGCGCATCGTCCACCAGCCCACGCCGCGCTGCGCACGCTCGGCCGGCGAAAGCGCTCGATAGGCGGCGCCCAAACCGGCGGCGACGACCAACGACTGCACGACGAAGAGATCGTCGAACGACGGCGCGAAGTGCGTCATCGTCGCCGCAACGACAATCGCCAGCGGCAAGGCGTACAGGCCGTATTTCAGGTCCGGCCTGATGCCGGTGGCCAGCTCCCGGCACCCCGCCCAGAGCAACAGCAGGTAAGTCCACTCCAGGACGAGGTAGATCGACCAGGTGGCCGGCCGGTTCGTGTACGTGGACGCCCAGACCGCGAAGAGAGCGAGGAACAACGCCAGGAAACCGAGCGCCCAGCGCTTCGCGTAAGGGCACACGAACACCCGGCCGAGCTGCGCGAGCATGAGCCCGAGCAGCAGCGTTCCGATGGCCTGCACGGTGACGGCCATCGGTGATAGATCGAGTTCACCCATCGCGGAATCGCGGTGTCAGACCCCTGGAAACACCGCTTCTCGGCCCCATTCTGCCGTAACAAGCGTCAAGCTACGAGCCCACTACCTGTCTATCGCGCGTCAACGACTCTAACGGAGTCCGACCCGAATGCTCCGCGAAGGGCCGAGCGTGAGCGTCGGCGATCCTTCGCCGCACTCCCGCTGCGGCTTCGCCGGATCAGGATGACGGACAGGTGCGCCGATCTCGTAGCACAGACACTGTGGCACAGACACTCTTGTCTGTGCCCCGCCAAATGCGAAGCCGCACAGACAGGAGTGTCTGTGCCACAACGGCTTCTAATGACACGCGCCAAGCCTGTCATCCCGAGCTGCCGAAGCCGCGGAGCGGCGGAGGACAGCGAGGGATCCCCCGCACTTCCGGGGTGGCGGGGGATTCCTCGCCGCGCTCCACCCCTCCGGGGTTCCGCCGGCTCGGAATGACAGTGTCACTTCCGCTCCA
>JADGOA010000005.1 GCA_017883215.1 Thermoanaerobaculia bacterium
GCGGAACCCCGGAGGGGTGGAGCGCGGCGAGGAATCCCCCGCCACCCCGGGAGTGCGGGGGATCCCTCACTGTCCTCCGCCGCTCCGCGGCTTCGGCAGTTCGGGATGACAGCCTCTTCTAATGACGGAGTTCCCCTGTCGCGAAGCCGTTGTTCGTAACCTCTACACGTCGTGGAATCTGCCCCAACCTGCACAAGGACGTGTGCCAAATGATCGTCTCCAACCGGTAGACTCATCGATCGAACCGATGTCCTTCGTCCACCTCCATCTCCATACGGAATACTCCCTGCTCGACGGCGCCACCCGCCCCGAGGCGCTGGCGAAACGGGCGTCACAACTCGGCATGCCGGCGTGCGCCATCACCGACCACGGCAACATGTTCGGAGCGGTCGAGTTTTACAACGCCATGAAGGGCGCCGGAGTGAAGCCGATCATCGGCTGCGAGATGTATGTCGCCTACGGCTCGCGCTTCGACAAGGCCGGTGTCGAGGACCAGCAGGCGGACGCGGGGGCGAACAACCACCTCATCGTCCTCGCGGCGAACAACGAGGGCTACAAGAACCTCGTCAAGCTCGTCAGCGCCGGTTTCACGGAAGGCTTCTACTACAAGCCGCGGATCGACAAGGAGCTCCTGCGCGAGCACCGCGAAGGGCTGATCGTCCTCTCCTCCTGCCTCAAGGGCGAAGTCTCGCAGAGCCTCGCCGGTGGCAACTACACGAAAGCGAGAGACGCCGCACTCCAGTACAAGGACATCCTCGGCGCGGAAAACTTCTTTCTGGAGATCCAGGACCACGGCATTCCGGCTCAGCAGAAGATCGTCCCGATGATGGCCCGCCTCGGCGAAGAGACCGGTCTGCAGCTCGTGGCCACGAACGACTCGCATTACCTCAGCAAAGACGACGCCTTCGCGCACGAAGTGCTTCTCTGCATCGGCACGGGCAAGACCCTCGGCGACGAGAAGCGGATGAGGTTCTACTCCGACGACTTCTACGTCAAGAGCGAGGACGAGATGAGCCGCATTTTCCGCGGCTATCCGCAGGCCATCGCCAACACCGGGCGCATCGCCGAGCGCGTCAACATGTCCCTGGAGGTCAAAGGGCATCACCTCCCCAGGTTCCCGGTGCCGGAGACCCACGACATCGCCTCGTATTTCGAGGAGATCGCCCGCAAAGGGCTGGAGCGCAGGCTCGCCTCGATGGCGCCGCTGTTTGCCGCCAGGCGGAAGAAGCGCGAGATCCAGGCGTACTGGGAGCGGCTCGAATCAGAAATCGAGATCATCAAGAAGATGGGCTTCCCGGGCTACTTCCTCGTGGTCTGGGACTTCATCAAGTACGCCAAGGACAACGGCATTCCGGTCGGCCCGGGTCGCGGCTCGGCGGCGGGATCGCTCGTCGCCTACTCGCTCGGAATCACCGACATCGATCCACTCGAGTACGACCTGCTGTTCGAGCGCTTCCTCAATCCCGAGCGCATCTCCATGCCCGACATCGACGTCGACTTCTGCATGAACAACCGCGGGCGGGTCATCGAATACGTCCGGCAGAAGTACGGCAAAGAAAACGTCGCCCAGATCATCACCTTCGGGACGATGGCGGCCAGGTCGGTCGTTCGCGACGTGGGCCGGGTTCTGGGCCTGCCGTACGGGCTGGTCGACAAAGTGGCCAAGACGATTCCGGCCGGTCCGGACGTGACCCTGGAGACGGCCGCGAAGGACTCGCCTCAGCTGGCCGAGGCGATGCGCAACGACAAGGAAGTCGCCAGGATCATCGAAATCGGATCGCGGCTGGAAGGTCTGTCACGTCACGCCGGCATGCACGCCGCCGGCGTGGTCATCACGCCCGAGCCGGTCACGAATTACGTGCCGCTGTACGTGACGAACCGCGACGAAATCGTGACGCAGTTCGACATGCGGGTGGTCGAGAAGATGGGCCTTCTGAAGATGGACTTTCTCGGTCTGCGCACGCTGACCGTGATCGACGACGCCATCAAGTCGGCCCAGCACGAGAGCGGCGAGAAGATCGAGATCGAGAAGATTCCGCTCGATGATCCCGAGGTCTACCGGCTCTTCCAGGAAGGCCGCGCCAAGGGTGTGTTCCAGTTCGAGTCCGGCGGCATGGTCGACCTGCTGCGGAAGTCGCGGCCGACGAGGTTCGAGGACCTGGCCGCGCTGAATGCGCTCTACCGCCCCGGCGCACTCGACGCCGGGATGGTCGACGAGTACGTCAAGCGGAAGAACGGCACGTCCAAGGCGAAGTACCTCGTGCCGGCCATGAAGGAGATCCTGGAGGAGACGTACGGCGTCATCGTCTACCAGGAGCAGGTCATGCAGATCGGGCAGCGCGTGGCCGGCTACTCGCTCGGGCAGGCCGACCTGCTGCGCAAGGCCATGGGGAAGAAGGACGCTGCCGTCATGGCCGCCGAGCGTGGCAAGTTCGTCGACGGCGCGGTGTCCCAGGGCTACGAGAAGAAGAAAGCGAACGAGATCTTCGACTACATCGAGCCGTTCGCGCGCTATGGTTTCAACAAGTCGCACTCGGTGGCGTACGCCCTCGTCGCCTACCAGACCGCCTGGCTGAAGGTCCACTATCCGCGCCACTTCATGGCGGCGCTGATGTCGTCCGAAATGGACAAGACGGACAGCGTGGTCAAGTTCATCCACGAAGCGGGGGCGATGGGCATCAAGGTCCTGCCCCCCGACGTGAACGAGTCGAACATGTTCTTCACCGTGGTCGGTCCTAACATCCGCTTCGGACTCGGGGCTGTGAAGGGCGTGGGGGAGGGCGCGATCGAAACGATCCTCGACGCGCGCCGGCGGGTTGGACGCTTCAGCACACTGCTGCAGTTCTGCGAGGAGATCGACCTTCACGCCTGCAACAAGAAGGTGCTGGAGGCGCTGGTCAAATCGGGGTCGTTCGATTTCCTGAAAGCCACGCGCAAAGCCATCTTCGAGCTGCTGGAGTCGACGGCCGACAGCGCGCAGCGGAGGAGAGAAGAGAAGGAGCGGGGGCAGAGCTCGCTCTTCGGCATGCTGGGCGGCGGAGCTGCGGCACAGACACTCTTGTCTGTGCCTCGGGTCGACGGGCAGGCACAGACTGGAATGTCTGTGCTACAGGCGGAGTGGCCCGACGAAGAGAAGCTCCGTTACGAGAAAGAGACTCTCGGCTTTTATGTCTCCGGCCACCCGCTGAACCGATACGGTGAAGAGATCAACCTTTTTGCCACACCAGGCGTGAATACCGAAACGCTCAGCCGTCACGTCGACGAGATCGTCAACATCGGCGGCATCGTCTCGCAGATCAAGCGCACGAAGATCAAGAAGGGGCAGAACGAAGGGAAGCTGATGGCGAAGTTCATCCTCGACGACCAGTACGGGTCGGTCGAGGTCGTCGTCTTCAGCGATCTTTTCGCGAAGTACGCGAGGTGGCTGGACAACGGTCTGGCGGTCCTGCTCACGGCCTCGGTGAAGGACACCGGCGGCATGTCCACGGGACGCAGCGCCTCCCTCCAGTCGGCCGAGCAGGCGGCGCAACACATCGACGATGAGTATGGCGGCCACCCCGAGGCTTCGGGACGCGGGTCGTCCTACACCGTGCGTGCGCAGAAGATCTCCTATTACGAGATCGGCGAGGACGATCTCGCCGAAGACGATCGCGATCCGAAGGAGGTCGAGCGCGAGAAGTACGGCGACCGCTCGAACAACCTCGGCTTGTTCGGAAGCACGCCGGCGCCGGCCGAGCGGGTGGACGAGGAGCGCGACGACAACGGTGCGGTCGGCGTTCGGATGGACGTCCCGCTGCGTCAACCGCAGGACGCGGCCGACACGCGCGCTCTCCTGGAGGAAGCGGATGGCTTCAACGAAGCCGAAGCGGCTCTCACCGAGGATGATGTCGACGAGGTCAACTTGCTCCCGCCCGCAGAGGACGCCGCGGCGGGGCGTACTGTCCCGGTCAAGGCGCGGCCTCACGGCGAAGGTTTCGCCGCACACGCCGCCGCATTCCACGAGGCGCCGATCACCCCGGAGCTCAACGCGCTCGAGATCGTCCCCCTCGACGGCATCCGCGACAAGAAAGTCCGCGAGATCCGTCTGGAAGTTCGCTACTCAGAGATGAGCGAAGAAGGGATCAAGCACCTCCGGGAGATTTTCGAGGACAACGTCGGCGAGATCCCGGTCAGCATCCACCTGGTGGAGGTCCCCGAGAGTCTGGGCGGCAGCGACGTCCGGCTCCGGCTCAACCATCATTTCCGGGTGCAGCCTGGTCCGCCTCTGAACGCGGCACTCGAAAAGGCGAAAGTGAAGGCAGCGTACTTCTTCGGCAATCCGAATGGCGGCTGACGTAGGGCACGGCTGCGCCGTGCCGAATTCCCGTGGGTGGGTGGCCACGTCCTCCACCCACGAAGGGTTCAGTGCAGGCCACTTGTGGCCGCCGTCGTGGTGGACGTCCGATCGCGATCGTCTGCTACATCGACGCGGTTGCGGGCTCCATATCCAACTCCTCGACCTCTTCCGAGTCCACCCGGTGCGCCGCCGGCTTCTTCCTCAGCTTGTCCATGTAGAGGAAGAACACTGGCGTGACGAAGAGCGTCAGCGTCTGAGAGAAGAGCAGGCCGCCGACGACGGCCAGGCCGAGGGGACGCCGCGACTCGGCGCCGGCGCCGAAGCCGAGAGCGATCGGGAGCGTGCCCATGAGCGCCGCCATCGTGGTCATCATGATCGGGCGGAATCGCACGACGCAGGCATCGAATATCGCCTGCTCGGCCGTGAGTCCGGCCTTCTGCGCTTCGACGGCGAAGTCGACCATCATGATGCCGTTCTTTTTTACCAGGCCGACGAGCATGATCACGCCGACGAACGCGTAGATCGAGAGGTCGACCTTGAAGATCAGCAGCGTCAGCAGCGCGCCGAATCCGGCGAACGGCAGGGCCGACAGAATCGTGAGCGGGTGGATGAAGCTCTCGTACAGGATGCCCAGGACCATGTAGATCACGGCGATGGCCATGATCAGAAGCAGCCCCAGTCCCTGCATCGAGGACTGGAAGGCCTGCGCCGTTCCCTGGAAGCTCGTGACGATGCTTGGCGGCAGCGTCGTTTTTCCGACCGCGTCAATCTGTGCGACCGCCTCACCGAGCGCGTAGCCGGGCTTGAGGTTGAACGAGATCGTGACCGACGGCATCTGGCCCGAGTGGTTGACGGTCAGCGGCCCGACGTTCTGGGTCAGTCTGGCGAATGCGCTCAGCGGAACGAGCTCGCCCGATGCGGCGCGCACATACAGCAGCGACAGCTCGGAGGGATTGTGCTGGTATTTCGGATCGACCTCGAGAATGACCTGGTACTCGTTGTTCGGCGCGAAGATCTGCGAGACCTGGCGTGAGCCGTAGGCGGTGTAGAGCGCATCCTCGATCTGGTTTGCGGTCAGGCCGTAAGACGCGGCGCGGTCGCGGTCGATGTCGACGGCGATCTGCGGATTCGTGATCTGCAGGTCGGTGGAGACGTCGACGAAACCCGGCAGCTTCCGCACTTTCTCGAGCAGAGTCTGCGCGGCCGGGTAGAGCACGTTCGTGTCGGGCGACTGCAGCGTGTACTGGTACAAGGCGCGCGCGGCACGCCCGCCGAGAGAGATCGGCGGCGGGTTCTGCAGATACGTGCGCAGTCCGGGGATCTGGGCCAGCTTCGGCCGCAGCTCGGTGATGATCTCGTCGGCGGAGAGCTTCCGCTCATCGCGCGGCTTGAGGCGGATCGAGATCTGGCCGGCGTTCGAGTTGCGGAAGCCGCCGCAGCTCGAGAAAAACCCGGCCACGTTCGGATCTTTCGCCACGATCGCGGCGGCGGCGCGCTGGTGCTTGACCATCTCCGGGAAGGAGATGCCCTGCGCCGCTTCGGTCTGAATCGAGATCTGGCCCGAGTCCTCGCTGGGGATGAAGCCCTTCGGCACGATCTTGAACAGGTAGACCGTCGCCAGGAGCACGACCAGCGATCCCATCAGCGTCGCGAAACGGTGGCGAAGGACGAAGCGCAAGCCGGCCTTGTAGATGTTGAGCATCCCCTCGAAGAAGCTCTCGAAGGCCTGGTAGAGCCGTCCGTGGTGCTCGCCGACATGGGGGCGGAGGAACCTGGCGCTGAGAAGCGGGGTGAGCGTCAGCGACACGAATCCCGACACGAGGATGGCCGCACCGATCGTCACGGCGAATTCGTGGAACAGGCGCCCGAGGATGCCACCCATGAAGAGGATGGGGATGAACACCGCCGCCAGGGAGATCGTCATCGACAGAATCGTGAAGCTGATCTCCTTCGACCCCTTGAACGCCGCCTGCATCGGCGGCTCGCCCATCTCCATGTGCCGGACGATGTTCTCCAGCATGACGATGGCGTCGTCGACGACGAACCCGACCGACAGAGTCAGCGCCATCAGCGAGAGGTTGTCCAGCGAGTAGCCGAGCACCTGCATCACCACGAACGTGCCCACGACCGACAGCGGCAGGGCCAGGCTGGGGATGATCGTCGCCGAGACGTTCCTCAGGAAGAGAAAGATCACCATGACCACGAGGAAGAGCGTGAGCAGGAGGGTGAACTTGACGTCGTTGACCGACGCGCGGATGGCCTCGGAGCGGTCGCGGTGGACGAGCAATTCGACCGGCGGCGGCAGTTGCTTGCGGAAGCCCTCGAGAAGGCCGCGGATGGAATCGGCAACTTCGACGGTGTTTACGCCGGGCTGCTTCTGCACGGCCAGGATGACGGCGCGCTTGTCCTGGAACCAGGCCGCGGTCTTGTCGTTCTCGACGGAGTCGAAGACGCGTCCCACGTCGCCCAGCCGCACCGGCGATCCGTTGCGATAGGCGATTGTCATCGGACGATACGAGTCGGCGTCGAGAAGCTGACCGTTCGCCTGCACAGTGTAGGCCTGGTTTGGGGCGTTCAGTACGCCGGTGGGCAGGTTGACGTTGCTGTTCTGGATCGCCTTCGAGACTTCGTCGAGGCCGATGCCGCGAGAGGCCAGTTGCGAAGGATCGACCTGAATGCGCACAGCGTACTTCTGTCCGCCGTAGACGTTGACCTGTGCGACGCCCGGCACCATGGAGATGCGCTGAGCGACCGTCGTTTCCGCGTACTCGTCGAGCCGGTACAGCGGCATCGTGTCGCTTCTCAGCGCCATGTAGAACACGGGCTGGTCGGCCGGGTTGACCTTGCTGTACGACGGCGGCGCCGGCATGTTAGGCGGCAGCTGGCGCGCCGAAGCGGCGATGGCCGACTGCACGTCCTGCGCGGCGGCGTCGATGTCGCGGCTGAGGTTGAACTGCAGGGTGATGGAGGTCGATCCCTGCGAGCTGACCGAGCTCATCGAGTCGATGCCGGCAATCGTCGAGAACTGCCTTTCCAGCGGTGTGGCCACGGCCGAAGCCATGGTCTCCGGGCTGGCGCCGGGGAGTGAGGCTCCGATCTGGATCGTCGGAAAATCGACGTTCGGAAGGTCGCTGACCGGCAGCTGCCGGTAAGACATCACGCCGAACAGCACGATCGCCAGCATGACCAGCGTGGTCATGACCGGCCGGCGGATGAAGATGGCTGCTATGTTCATCGGTTAGTCCTAAGGATACGCGGTGGCTGCCCGGCCTTTGAAAACGTCCTCAAACCTTGTTCTTGACCTGCACCTTGCTGACTGGGGTCAACCGTAATTGTCCGTCCGTCACGACGGTCTCGCCAGGCTTGACGCCGCTGGCGATGATCGTCTCCTCGTCGTTCGAGCTGGTCACCTTGATCGGCCGCATCTCCACGCCACCGCTGCCCTTGACGACGTAAATATATTGACCTTTCTGTCCGGTCTGCACGGCCTGCGAGGGAACGACCGTGGCGTTGTGCTCGCTGGCGAGCGTCACCGCCACGTTCACGAACTGACCGGGCCAGAGCCTGCGATCAGCGTTGGGAAACGTCGCTTTCAGCGTGATCGTTCCGGTGCTTGTGTCGACGGCGTTGTCGACGAATGTGAGCTTGCCGTTCGTAACCTCTGCGCCGCCGGCCTGCGGCGCGGCCGTGACCGGCACGTCCTGCAGACCGCGGGAACGGAAATCGCCGAGCTGGCCTTCGGGCACCGCGAACTGGACGTACATGGGGGTGATCTGGTTAATGACCACCATCGGCGTCGTGTCGTTCGCCTTGACGATGTTGCCTGCGTGAACCATCAGGCTGCCCGTGCGCCCGTCGAGCGGCGAGCGGATCTCACAATACGACAGCTGCAGCCGGGCGTTGTCGACGGCCGCGCGGTCCGCCGCGACCGTGGCCCGTGCGGCCGCGGCCGCCGACGTGAACTTATCGAAGTCCTCGCGCGTGACGAAGTCCTTCTTGACCAGGTCGGCGTAGCGGGCCGCCTGCGATTCCGCATTCCTGAGATTCGCCTCATCGCGGGCCAGGTTCGCCTGCGCCTGAGCGAGGGCGGCCTGGTAGGGCCGAGGATCGATGGTGAAGAGCGTTTCCCCGCGACGAACGTCATCCCCCTCGCGGAACGAGATTTTCTCGAGTTGGCCGCCGACCAGAGCCCGCACGGCTACGTTGGAGATCGGCTGCACGCTCCCGATGGCGCGGATCTGAATGGGCACGTCCTTCGACTGCACGACGGCAACCATGACCGGGACCTTTTCATCGGCCGGCTTCTTCTTCGCGCCCGAACATGCGGCGAGCGCAACTGCCACAACTGCGACGATTCTCTTCATCTCGTCCTTCATTTCCCCTGCTGCTGCGGCCCCAGAGATCCGGTGTCGTGTGCCAGCTGAGCAACCGCGACCAGCCAGTCGGCGCGCGACTGCACTTCCTGCGCGCGGGCGTTTTCCAGAGCTGCTTCGGCGGTCAGCAGATCGATGATGCTGCCGACTCCCGCTTTGTATCTGCTGGTCTCGACGTCGACGGCCTGCTGTGCGCTGGTGAGAAGATCGCGGCTGGTGCGGACGCGCTGCGCCGCGGTCTGCAGCGCGTAGTAGCTGTTCCACACCTGCAGGCCGACCTCGTCGGCCAGGCTTCGGGTGTCTTCCTCTGTCATTTGCGCGATCGCTTCCGCCTGCCGGATGTCGTACGTGCTGCGGAATCCGGTGAAGAGCGGGAAGCGGACGTTTACGTCGACGGAGTACGTGTTCATCGACGGACTCGTGCCGCCGATGACGAGGCTCCTGCCGGCAGTGCTGCTGAGGCCGACCGCGGGGAGTCCCTGGGAGCGCACGTCGCGAATGCGGGCTCGGGCGTTGAGGACGCCGGCGCGCGCGGCGGCGAGGTCGGGGCGCGACGCCTCCGCCTGCGCGATCAGCTCTTCGACGGTGCGTGAGACCGTGTCGAGCGGCAGATCGGCGGGAAGCTCACCGGCTGTGAAGCGGGTGGTCGGCGGCAATCCCATCGCGGTGGAGAGCGCCCCCTCGGCACTGCGCAGATTTCCCTCGAACGTTTCGTACGCCAGTTGGGCCTGCGAGCGTGCGGTTCGCGCCTGCAGGACGTCGGCGATGGTGGCCACTCCGGCTGTATGACGCGCGTCCGCCGATTCCGTGGCCGTGTCCCGCTCGCGTATCGTCGCGCTCTGCGCGGCCACCAGCGCTTTGGCGTTGAGGTACGAGTAGTAGGCCTGCTGGGTTCGCAGGACGACGTTCTGGATGGTCTGGTTGTGCGAGTACGCGGAGGCGATCAACGCCTGCCGCGCTTCCTCGACCTGGGCCGCACGGCCTCCGAAGTCGAACAGGAGGTAGGTCAGCGAGAGCGAGGGAGTGAAGGTCGTGGCCAGCGTTCCCTGAGCCGGACGACCGCGGACGAGCGGGGCACTGAGGTCGACCTCCGGCAGATAGGCGGAGCGGCGGCTGCCCAGGGCCGCTTCGGCTGCGAGCGTGTCGAGCCATGCCGCGCGCGTGGCGGGATTGTTCGTCAGCGCGACCTCGATCGCCTCCGCCAGCGAGATCGAAGAGCCCGGCTGCACGCCGGCCGGCAAGGTCACTCTGGACTGGCGTTCCACCGCCGGGGGAACAGCGGAGGGGGGCGGCGTCCAGGGGATGTTCGGCGCAGCGGAGGTGCCGGGGACGACATGCTCGGGCGCACGGAAAAGATCCGATGCAGGCTGCATGGAGGCACACCCGGACAGTGCCAGGAGAAGGAGGATTCCGACTCGGATCATCGCGTGCCCCGGCGGCGCTGGCGCGGCTCGGCCGTCGTCCCGCGCAGGAACAGGTCGGCGATCAGCTCGGCGTCGTCGTCGACAGGGGTACGAACATCCCTGGACAAACGTTGATTGACGATCGCGATGATCGACTCCACCAACATCGCGCCGACCATCCGCGGGTTCACTTCGCGCAGGATTCCGGCGTCGGTCCCCTCGCGAACGATTTCCGCGGCAATCCCGACCAGCTTCCGGTAACGGCCGGTCTGGAAGCGCGTGTTGTTCACGCGCGTGACCTCGCGCTCGTACAGAAGGATGCGGAAAAGGTCGCGCGAGTCATCGAAGTAGGCGAGGTATCCGCGAGCGAAGGCGAGGAGCTTCCGGTCCGCCGGTTCATCCATGGCGGCCACTTCCATCATGCGGTCGACGAGGGGATCGAGGGCGGCGTTCTTGACGTCGTCGAGCAGCTCCTGCTTGTCGCGGTAGTGCAGATAGACGGTGCCCTTGGCGATCCCGACTTCCTGCGCCACCCGCTCCATCGTGACGCTGTTGAGCCCCTCGCGGCACATCAGGCGGATGACGCCGTCCTGGATGCTCTGCCGCTTGTGCGCTTCCCAGAGGTTTGGGGTCTCTGCTGCTTCTGTTTTTCTTGGCATGACCGAGCGGTCATTTTATGACCGGGCCGGTCAGAACGCGCAACGAAACTGTTTCAATGAGGCATGGGGCATGGGGCGTGGGGCGTGGGGGTGGGAGTGTGTCCCCGCAAGACTCGCGACACAGGAGGCGGCGGAACCGCCGAAAGAGCTTAGCGGTGGCCGTGAGGCCGCCGGCGACGTGCACCCTCTCAGCGTACGAGCGTGCGTAGCGCGCGACAGACGGTTCTCATCCGAAAGTTTCGGGCGCCACGCGCCCTCGACGGAGCGGCGCACCTCTTGTCGGCGGCCTCACGGCCGTCGGCGGCCTGACGGCCGCCGCTAAGCTCTGTCGGGCGCCTCGCGCCCTCAGCCGCCGTCCCTCGGCTCTCAGTCGCCCGACTTCCCCGATCAGGTCCTCACGACTCAGGACTCAGGACTTCGGATCAGGACTTCGGATCAGGACTTCGGATCAGGACTCAGGACTCCCTCGGTCATGGCGGCGATGAAGTCGCGCGCGGCGACGGGCGGCTTGATGAGAAAGCCCTGCATCTGGTCGCAGCCGTACCGGCGGAGGAAATGCGCCTGCTCGCTCAGCTCGACCCCTTCGGCGATCACCTTCAGTCGCAGGCTGTGAGCCATGGCGATGATGGCCGTCACGATGGCCGCAGTGTCGGGATCGGAGTTGATGTCGTGCACGAACGACTGGTCGATCTTCAGCGTGTCGATCGGGAATCGCTTCAGGTAGCTCAGCGACGAGTGCCCGGTGCCGAAATCGTCGAGCGAGATGCGGATGCCGAGCTTCTTCAGGTCGTACAACGTCCGGATGCTCGATTCCGGGCTTTGCATGGCGCTGCTTTCAGTGATCTCGAGCTCGAGCATGCGTCCCGGCAGCCCCGTCTGTTCGAGGATCTGCCCCACGCGCTGCACGAGATCGGACGACTGCAACTGGGCCATGGAAAGATTGACTGCCAGCGACAGATTTCTGAAGCCGGCGTCGTGCCATGCCTTCGCCTGGGCGCAGGCTGTCTTCAGCACCCACGAGCCGATCGGCACCATCACCCCGGTTGCTTCGGCGATGGGAATGAAGGTCGAAGGGGGGATCGACCCCAGGTCAGGGCTTTGCCACCGCAGCAGAGCTTCCATCCCTGTCACACAGTCGCTGCGGAAGTCGAAGATGGGCTGGTAGTGCACTTCGAGCTCGTCGTTGAGCAGGGCGCGGCGAAGCCCCTGCTCGAGGGCGATGCGCTGCAGTGAGCGGGCGTTCACGTGCGCATTGAAGAGCTGGAAATTGTCGCGGCCGAGCTCTTTGGCCTGGTACATGGCCGTGTCGGCGTTCTTGATCAGCGAGTCGGCGTCGCCGCCGTCCTCCGGATAGAGGCTGATGCCGACGCTGGTGCTGATGTAGAACTCGTGGCCTTCGATCTCGAACGGCTGCCGCATGGAGTCGAGGATCTTCTCGGCGATCGGCGCGGCGTCCTCGGATCTGGAGAGGTTCGCCAGCAGAATCGTGAACTCGTCTCCCCCCAGCCGGGCCACGCTGTCGCTGTCGCGCACGCACGACTGCACGCGCAGCGCCGCGGCCTGCAGCAGATGATCGCCGACGTTGTGCCCCAGAGAGTCGTTGATGAACTTGAAACGGTCGAGGTCGAGGAACAGGACCGCCAGCCGGCTGTGGGTCCGCTGGGCCTGTGAAAGCGCCACGGTCAGACGGTCCTTGAAGAGCAGGCGATTCGGCAGCGCTGTCAGCGCGTCGTGATAGGCGAGGTGCTTGATCTGCTCTTCAGCGTAGGTCCGCTCGGTGATGTCGCGGACGACGCAGACCATTCGTCCGCTGCCGATGGACGTGAGCGACACTTCCTGCGGGAAGACGGTGCCGTCGCGCCGCAGACCCGCTGCTTCGCCGCGCCAGCGGCCCTGTTGCCGGACGGCCGGAACGATGGTGGTGATGAACCGCACCTGCTCGGGTGGCTCGTAGATGTCGCACAACGAGCGGCCGAGCAGCGACTCCGGCTCTGCGAACCCGAACAGATGCGCCAGAGCTTCGTTCGCGTACGTGAACTCGAGCTGCTCGTCGAGAATGCCGATGCCGTCCATCGCCGCTCCCATGGCGGCAGCCTGGCTGCGCAGCATGGCATCGGCGACTTTGCGCTCGGTGATGTCGGTACCGACGTGGAGAAAGCCGCTGATCGATGCGTCCTCGCGGCGGATGGCGGTCACGGAGACGAGGACGGTGATCGGATCGCCGCTCTTCTTCACATACGTCCACTCCCGTTCCTCGACACCCTGCGTGGCGGCGCGGCGGACGATGACGTTGAACCCGGACACCGTTTCCGGGTACTCGGCGCTGAGTCCGTAAGAGTGGATGAGGACTTCGGCCGGGACGTGCAGGTCCAGCAGCGATCGCGTCCCCACCAGTTCCTCGGCCGCGTAACCGAGCATCCGCTCCGCGCCGGAGTTGAAGACGGTGATGATTCCGGAGGGATCGGTGGCGATGATCGACACGCGCGTGGCGGCGTCGAGCACGGCCTTTCTCTGAGCGTTGACGCTGGCCAGGCGCTGCTCGGCGCGCTTGCGCTCCGTCACCTCGTGGACGAAGCCTTCGATGTACATCGAGCCGCGGCCGGAGCTGAGAACGTGGGCGTTGAGCTGGATCCAGACGGGTGAGCCGTCGCGGCGCTTCCACAGCATCTCGTAGTTCGAGGGGAGGCCGTCGGGCCCGTATCGGCGCAGCATCTCCTCGCGCTCGCCGGCGTGGTAGTAGAGCTCGGCGCCGATGTCGCGGCCGAGGAGCTGCTCGGCGGATTCGTAGCCGAGTGTTGTGGCCAGCGTTGCGTTCGCGGTCACGATGATGCCGTCGATGGTGGCCTGAAAGATGCCGACCGGCGCGAACTCGAAAATGTTGCGGTACTTCTCCTCCGACCGCTGCAACGCCTGCTCGGCGCGGCGGCGCTCGGTGACGTCGTGAATGATCGCGTAGAGCAGCTTGCGCTGGCCCACCTGGAGCGGAGCGGAATGGACCTCGACGTCGCGCACCTCGCCGTTCGAGCGCATGTGCCGGAAGACGAAGTAGCTCTGCTGCCGCTGGACGGCCGTGGCCATGTCCTTCCGAACGGCCTGCTCGCCGGCGATGTTGATGTCCCAGATGTGCATCGATCGCAGCTGTTCGCGGTTGTAGCCGTAGAACTCGCAGGCCGCGGCGTTGGCGTCGACGATCTCTCCGCTCTCGGGGTCGAGCAGGATCTGCACGGCGCGGTTGTTCTGGAACATCTGCCGGTAGCGCCGCTCGCTGGACCGGATGGCGTCGTCCTTCCGCTTCTGCTCGATCGCCGAGGCCACGTGCTGCGCGACGAAGACGAGGATCTCGAGGTCGCGCTCCGAATAGCGGACGTTTTCGTCATATGACTGGATGCCGATCACGCCCCAGGTGAGCTCGCCCGTGTTCAGCGGTACGCCCAGCCAGTCGACCGACGGCGCGCCGACCGATTCGACCTCGCCGGCCTCGAGGAGCTCATGAAACTTCTCGGGCGTCGCGCGCAGAGGCTGGCCCGTGCGCAGGACGTACGACGTCAGTCCGCGTTGCGGCGGGCGCCCTTCCGGAGCTTCGTCGAAAGCGTCGACGAAGTGCGGGAAAGTCAGGATGTTCCGCACGGCGTCGTATTCGGCGATGTAGAAGTTCGTGGCGTCCATCAGTCCGCCGACAACCTCGTGCACCGCAGCGTAGAACTGACCCAGGTCTTCTGATTCGTGGGTGAGCTGCGCGATCCGGAAGAGCGCAGCCTGCATCTTCTCGGCGTTCTTCTGGGCCGTGACGTCGCGGAAGTACCACGAACGGCCGATGACCTTGCCGTTCGAATGAACCGGAACTGACGATCGCGACAGGATCCGTCCGTCCTTCAGCGGAACGGTGTCGCTGTCGCGGACGATCTCGGGATGGGCGTAGAGGAAGGCGACTTCTGCGATGAACACTTCCCAGTCGACGACCAGCGATGCCGCGTAGCCGAGCAGCTCGTTGTCGTCAGCCGTTTGCGCAACGTCCTCGGGGATGTGCCAGATCTCGTGAAAGCGCCGGTTGTGCGAGAGCACCCGCCCCTGGGGGTCCACGACCAGGATGCCGTCGTGTGTCGCTTCCTGTTGCGCCTCGAGAATTGCCAGCGTGGTGCGCAGGGAGAGACGCCTTGCCCCGTTCCGCCTGTTCCTCAGCAGGCCGACCAGGTCACGTCGTCCGCGATCAAGGCGGGACAAAGAAATCCCCCCTGAGGCGTGGCTCGAGTCCGTATCCATGAGATTGAAGCTTCGACCGATTGTATCAGCCGCTTCTGACATTGGTCTCTATCGACCGGTAGAGCTTCCCTCATTCCCCCGGATACCCGTTCTTCCTGAAATGCTGCCACTGCTGATATGCCATCCAGACGTACCAGGCGATCAGGAGCGAGAGGAAATAGAAGCCGATGTAGATGCCGAAGGCGACGATCATCGCGCCGACGATCATGGCGATCCAGACCGAGATCACGAAGGCTGTTCGATCGCGAAGGAAGATGCGAAAGAAGTCGCGGACCATGTGTCCGCCGTCGAGAGGACTGACCGGAATCATGTTGAACACGCCCCACCAGACGTTGGCGGTTCGGAGGAGCGGAAGGAAGGCCGCCAGCATCGGATCGCTGGCGGCGAGGGGGAAGTTCTGCATCGCCAGCGTGGTGAGCCAGGCGATGACGAAGCTCGATGCCGGTCCGGCGGTGCTGATGATCATGTCGTGCCACGGGCGGGCGCGGCGCTGGTTCATCGTCACGCCGCCCATTCCGCTGAGGAGGATCTGGCTGCCTCCGTATCCGAACGCGGCGATCGCCCCCGCGTGAGCCAGCTCGTGCAGGAGGACGCTCACGAACAATACCGGCACCCACAGGAGGGCGTATCGCAGTCCCATCTGCCGGTTGTAGAACGTCGCCACGAACAGCCCCATGACGATGAAGAAACTGACGTCGATGTCGATAGAGGTTTTGCCAATGGTGCCGAGGTGGATCATGCGAGGTGCATGGTACGGCAGACTGCGGACCGCAGACCGCGGACCGCAGACGCGGACTGCAGACGGCGGTTCGCCCGCCGTCGCCGGGCGTCCCGCGCCCGACGACTTCCTGGGTATGGTGCATGGGGTATGGGGCGAGTCACGGCGGTGAGGCCGAACAAAGCGATCCGGCGCGGGACGCCGGATCGCGGCGGGCGAGACGCCCGCACTCCGAACGACACCGCCGGACGAGGACGTCCGGCGGCTGCGGACGAGGCCGTCCGCACTCCGGGGTCGCCTACAATCACGCATGCATTTCGAGACCACGGCCATCCACGCGGGGGCGGAGGTCGACCGGGAAACCGGCGCGATCGCACCGCCGCTCAATCTCTCCACCACCTTCGAGCGCGGGATCGACGGGCAGCCGGCGCACGGCTACAGCTACATTCGCGACGCCAACCCGACACAGGCGCGGCTCGAGGAGGCGCTCGCGGCAATCGACTCCGCGGCCGCGGCGCTCGCCTTCGCATCCGGCATGGCCGCAGGCGCCGCCATCCTCCAATCGCTGCCGACCGGCTCGCACGTGCTGCTGCCGGACGACAGCTATTACGGCTTTCGCATCCTGGCGACCGACTTCTTTCCGAAGTGGAGCCTGACGGCGGATTTCGTGGGGATGGAAGATCTCGGGGCAGTGCGCCGCAGCATGCGGCCGGAAACGCGGGTGGTCTGGAGCGAGACGCCGTCGAATCCGCTGATGAAGATCGTCGACATCGCTGCTCTCGCCGCCATCGCGCACGAGCGGGGCGCCATGGCCGTCGTCGACGGCACATTCGCCTCCCCGGCGCTGCAGCGCCCCATCGAGCTCGGTGCCGATGTCGTTCTCCACTCCACCACGAAATACCTCGGCGGCCACAGCGACGTGCAGGGCGGCTCGCTCGCATTTGCGCGGCGCGATGCGTTCTTCGACGCCGTGGCCACCACCCGGAAGATCGCCGGAGCGGTCGCCTCACCGTTCAATTCGTGGCTCGTGCTGCGCGGCATCCGCTCGCTCGCAGCGCGCATGCGCGTCCATTGTGAGAATGCCCGCGCTCTCGCCTCGTTTCTCTCCACACATCCGCGCGTGGCCGTGGTCCACTATCCGGGGCTGCCCGCGCATCCCGGCCACGACATCGCCCGCCGACAGATGACCGACTTCGGCGGCATGCTCTCGTTCGAGGTGAAGGGCGGGAGGGAGGAGGCCCTGGCCGTGGCGTCGAGAACGAGGGTTTTCACGCGAGCCACATCTCTCGGCGGGACCGAGAGCCTCATCGAGCACCGCGCCACCAGCGAAGGACCCACCAGCCGTACTCCTCCGGGCCTTCTCCGTGTCTCGATCGGTCTCGAGCACTCCGAAGATCTGATTGCCGACCTCCAAGCGGCGCTGGCGTAGTGAACGATCGCACTGCGGACCGCGGACCGCGGACCGCGGACCGCAGACGTTGATCGCGCGAGACGCGATTTTGTCTTCCCTTATCCCGTCGATAGCTGCGGGCGCACTGCTGTGCGCCCCTACAGGAACCGCTCCTAGAGTTAGTGCGGGTGCCCGCGGGAAGAGGGGTGACAGGTTACCCCTCCGCGGTCTGCGGTCTGCGGTCTGCGGTCCGCCTCACCCCTGCGTCAGCAGAGCGAAGCCGATCATCTTGTACAGCAGCCGGGCGCCGACGTTCGCATCCCATTCGGTGTCGCCCGGCGAGACTTCGCAGAGGTCGAGACCGACGATGCGTTTGCCGTTGCGATGCAGCGCGCGCAAGAGGCTGATCGCCTCGTTCCACGACAGTCCGCCGGGAACCGGCGTCCCGGTGCCGGGACAGAGCGTCGGGTCGAGCCCGTCGATGTCCCACGAGAGATAGACGTGGTCCGGCAGCTGCGCGGCCAGCTCATCGGCGACCTGCGCGAACGGGATGCCCGATTCTTTTCTCACCGCCAGATCGGAATCGAAGAAGGTGACGATGCGGCCGTTCGACTCGGCGATCATGGTGTTCTCGGCCAGGCCGAGGTCGCGGACGCCGACCTGGACGAGCCGGCCGACCTCCGGAATCCTGGTGATGACGTTGTGGAAGATCGAAGCGTGCGACCAGGTGAAATCCTCAAAGGCATTGCGCAGGTCGGCGTGTGCGTCGAGGTGGAGGATGCCGAGGCCGGGATAGTGCTCGGCATAGGCACGCATGGCGCCGAACGGGACGGAGTGGTCGCCGCCGAGGACGACCGGCATCTTTCCCTCCTCGAGAAGTGAGGCCGTGGTGTCGTAGACCCAGGCATTGAGCCGTTCGCCGTAGCGGTTGACCTTCTCGACGGCGTTGCGGGTCGCTTTGTCGACAGCACCGCCTTTCTTGATCACGCCGCGGGCAAGGCGCCGCGCTTCGCTGTTCCACCGCGCCACTTTCTTCGGAGTGTCCAGCATGGCGATCCCGGCGGCGTATGGACGGCCGGTATCGTGATCGAAGAGGTCGACCTGGCGCGATGCCTCGAGGATGGCGGCGGGGGCGAGCGATGTCCCGCCGCCGTACGACGTGGTGGCCTCGAACGGAACGGGAACGACCACGACGCGCGACTCGGCGACAGTGAACGGAAGGCCGTAGATGCCGGAGCCGGAGGGGGCGGCGGCGTCGGGGTCGAAGAGAGGAACGTCCGTCTTCATTTCATGTTCCGCGGATGGGGCATGAGACATGGGTCGGTCATGCGCCTGCTCATGCCCCATGCCCCGTGCCTAGTCCAGGTCCATCGGGTTGACGTGCTTCTTGTCCGGCTCTTTTTCGGCGCGTTGCACGGCTTCCTTGAAGCGTTCCTCGAGGATGCGGCTGCGGTCTTTCTGCGATTCGAGCTGCTTCTCGAAACGTCTGGCCGCGTCGCTCTTCTGCGCGTCGAGGTTGGACACCATCGCCTCCAGGGAAATCGAGGATTTTGTCTCCTTCGCCTTGTGCAGGAGCACTTCGCCCGAGACGCCGTCGATCACGATCGTTGCCTCGCAGCAGGGGCAGGTGATCTCGAAGTTCTTGGCCATGGAACGAGTGTACCAAGGGGGAGCGAGTAGCGAGTAGCGAGTAGGGAAACGGAGTTCCGTGCGTGGGGCCTTACTCGCCACTCCCTACTCGCTACTCGCCGGGTTCAAGTCGCCTCGCCGCGCTCTTCGAGCACCGCGACCTTCGCGGCGATCATGACGCGATGCTCGAGGCCGAGCAGGTCGGCGAGCTTGCGGACCAGGTAGTTCTCGTAATCGGAGAGGCGGCCGTCGGCGTAGACGATCCGCCACATCGTCTTCACGATCTCGATGCGCTCCTCCAGCGAGGTGGTCCGGCGGAGGTAATTCGTCATGGCGAAGTAGTCGATGGTCTGATTGCGAATTTCCGCGGCGGCCTCCATCAGCTCGCGCGTCGAGTCGGCGTCGAGATCGAACGCCTTCTGCAGGTAGGCTGCGATGTCGGCTCCCTCCGGCGCGGCGAACTGGCCGTCGGCCTGGGCGATCTCGAGCAGCACCGCCGCGGTCGCCAACCGAATCGGGTCGTGCTGAGGGCGGGTGTCGGCCGGGTTGGAGAGTCCGTGTTTGAAGCGGTCGATGAGGCTGGAAAGGCTCATGATCGGAAGTCTACTGAAATTCGGCCGGCGTCCAGCGTCGTTCACGGTTTTGCCATGGCAAAAACCGAGCTGGACCGCCTCTCCGACGACGCCACAGTCTGGATTTTCGGCATCGCCCCCTCACTCGACGCGCGCGGAAGCGAGACGCTCCTGCGCAACGTCGACGCATTTCTCGAGCAGTGGACGGCGCACAACGTGCCGGTGACCGCCGCGCGCGACCTGCGCGAGAGCCGCTTTCTCGTCGTCGCTGCCGAAGCGGACACCGAGAAATCGGGCTGCTCGATCGACAAGCTCTTCGGGTTCGTCCACGCCGCCGAGAAAGCGTTGGGCGTTTCGATGCTCGACGCGAACCAGATCTTTTTCCGCGACGCGAACGGCGTCATCGCGTCGGCCACGCGCAGCGAGTTCGTCGGCGCGGCGAGCGCCTCCACCGTCGTGTTCGACACGACCGCCGAACGGCTCGCCGACCTCCGCAGCGGCGCATGGGAACGCCCGGCGCGGGAGTCGTGGCACGCGCAGCTAATCGCGGTAAGCGCGTAGTACGTGGAGCGACCGTAGGGCACGGCTGCGCCGTGCCGAACTCCCGTGGGCGGGTGGCCGCCAGGTTCCCCCACCCACGAAGGTTCGGCACGGCGCAGCCGTGCCCTACGGTCATCGGTTCAGGCTGCAGCAATCGGTTCGTCTGCCGCCCCTACCGTCCCGCTTCGCAACGCGCCGGCCGCCACTACTCATCCTCCCGCCCCTGCGGCAAACCGCCAACGGGGTGTCCGGTGACGGCGCCGATGATCTTCGGGATGTGGACGTGACACGTCTCGACGATCACTGTCACCTTGCGCGGCGGTGTGCCGGCGACCGCTGTCCCGGCGACGAAGACGCCAGGAACGTTCGTCTCCATCGTCTCCGGGTCGTGCACCGGATGGCGATCCGATCCTTCCAGCTCCACGCCGAACATCTCGAAGAGCGTCGGATCCTGGCGGTACCCGGTCATCAGCAGGACGAAGTCGGCCTCGACCTCCTCGGTGCGTCCGTGCGTGAGGATCTCGCCGTTTTCGTTGGTCGGTGCCAGGACGACCGTGCCGCGCCGGATGTCGACCGGCAACGTGCGAGGGAGGAATCGCACCCGGTCGTCGCGGATCATGGAGCGGATCTCCGGCAAGAGCCAGAACTTCACGACCGTGGCGTCGAAATCCGTGCGGCGATAACTGAGGGTCACGTCGGCGCCGACCCGCTGGCAGCGCACCGCAGCCTCGACCGCGGAGTTGCGCCCACCGACGACCAGCAGCTTTCTCGCGAAGTAGGCGTGTGGGTCGCGGAAGTAGTGGCTGACGTGCGGCAGATCTTCGCCCGGGATTTCCAGAAGTCGCGGCGCGTGCATCGCACCGATTGCGAGGACGACCGAGTCGACGCGGTAGCGGCACTCGCCGGCCAGGGCCTGAGTGACCAGCTCGAATGAGCCGCTGGGGAGCTTGTGCGCGTTGACGACCCGCTCGTACGTCCGTACCTTCAGGTCGAACTGCATGACCAGCGAACGGAGATATGCGAGGTACTCCTCGCGCGTGAGCTTCTGCTGGTTTGGAACCTGGATCGGCACGCCGGCGAGGGCCAGCCGGTCGGAGCTCGAATGGAAGAGCATCTCCGGCGGATACCACTCGATGGTCGAGCCGATCTGCCCGGCCTCGATCTGCACGTAGTCGATGTTCGCGCGCTTGAGTGCCACGGCGAGCTCGATCCCGATCGGGCCCGCACCGATGATTCCCACTTGAAAACGCTCGCTCATGCGGCGAGTCTATCGCCGTTGGACTGAGGGGGTCGGGGCTCGGGGGTCGCGGGTCGGGCCTCCGACCCGTTCGACGTCCCTGCGACCTCTGACCGCCGGCCCCCGACCCCCTGATGCTCAGTCCGCTTCATGACTCGACGCGACCTTGCACTTGTGGCAAATTGCCGCGGCCCATCATGAGAGCTCGCAGCCTGATGTCCGTCGCCCTCGTCGTGATTACCACGGCATTGCAGGCGCAGACGGCTCCGCCCAGACAGAGCGAAGTCATCGAAGTGACGGCGACGAAAATCGCAGAGGATGTGGCGCTGGTGCCGCAATCGATCACAGTCATCGACGGCGACGCGATCCGGGCGCGCGGCGCCAACGATCTGACCTCTGCGCTTTCACTGACCGCCGGGGTCTCCATCAGCCCCGGCGGGGACGCCGGACCGGCGGGAAGCGTTCCGGAGATGTGGGGGGTACGCGAGGTCGACGCCTTTCTTCTCGTCGTCGATGGGGTGCCATGGGGAGGCGCCTTCAATCCCGACCTTCCTGCGCTCGACCTCACCGACGTGGAGCGGATCGAAGTGGTGCGCGGCGCCGCGCCCGTGATGTACGGCGCGACCTCATTCACCGGCGTCATCCACGTGATCCATCGCCCGGCCGGCGCTCCGGGAGCGGCGCGGGCAGCGATCGGAAACTACTCGACCGCCGGGATCGCCGCGACCTTGCCGATCGTGCAGAAAACGACCTTTCGCGAATCGATCACGGCGAATTACGACCGGCGCGGATTCGCGGGAAACCGTAGCGGGTTCGATCGCGCGCACCTGCTCTATCGCTCAGCGGCGTCGCTCGCCGGGGGAACGCTGCGCTTCGACCTCGACGCTCTGCGGCTCCAGCAGTCCCCCTCCAGCCCGCATCCCCGCGTCGGTACCACGCTCTCGCCTTTCGTCCGGCTCGATGAGAACGCGAACCTCGCCGGCTCGAAGATCGACGAGGATCGCCTGCACGGGGTCCTGGCGTTCGAGACGAAAGGCGCGCTGCCGTGGACCACGACGCTGGCGCTCACGCGCAGCCGCTTCGACATCCTTCGGGGATTCCTCAGCAACGTCACGAGCGACGCACCGAATGCCGCCGGCTACGCGCAGGAGCGCCATGTCACCGACGCCTATTTCGACACCCACGTCGTGAAGCAGTTCGGCACGGCGGCGCGCGTCATCACCGGGGTCGACCATCTGTTCGGCAGCGGGCGCGCGGAGAGCGGGCTCTTCGACTATTTCGTTCCCCTCGATTCCGGCTCCGCGCCGCGGTTCAACGAGAGCTGGGTCGACGAAAAGACGCGGCTTCACGCGCGACGCAATTTCACGGGCCTCTACGCCCAGAGCGAGTGGACGCTCGTTCCGCGTCTCCGTCTGGACATCGGTGCACGGCTGAACAAAACGTCCGAACGGCGCGAGGGGAGCGACCAGGCAGGATCCGACGCGCAGTCGCGCGCGATCACGCGTGGCAGCGGTGGAGTCGGAGCGACGTGGCTCGCGTTCTCCGGCGCCGGCGACACGCTCGCCCTCTTTTCGAACTACCGCAACACCTTCAAGCCGGCTGCGATCGATTTCGGGCCCGATGCCGAGGCCGACATCCTCCGCCCGGAGACGGGGCAGAGTTACGAGATCGGCGCGAAGGGAAGGCTGCACCGCACCTGGGAGTGGGAAGTGTCGGCCTTCCGCAACGACCTGACGAATCTGCTCGTCTCGACGACTGTCAACGGACAGCCTCAGCTGGAGAACAGCGGGAAAATTCGCGTGAACGGCGCGGAAGGGGAGCTCCGCGCGCAGCTCGCGCCTGCACTTCGTGTTGAGCTCGCATACGCGTACCACGACGCGCGCTTCCGCGACTACGTCTTCGAGGGCACCCAGATCGCCGGCCGCAGGTTCGAGATGTCACCGCTCCACCTCGCCAGTGCCGGGCTCCTCTTCACTCCCGACCACGGCGCGACCGCACACCTCGAGCTCGGGTACACCGGGCCGCGCTTCATGAACAAGCGCAACACAGCGCCGACCGGCGGCTATACGACCCTGACCGCAGGAGTCGGCTACAGCCTGGCCGCCGGAACTGTTCGCATCGACGGGTGGAACCTGACGAACCGCAGGCCGCCGATCGCAGAGAGCGAGTTGGGCGACGCGCAGTACTACCGCCTCCCTGCGCGGTCAGTCGAGTTGTCGTACGCGATGCGTTTCTAGTGGCCTGTAACAGCGAAATCCGCTCGTTAGCGCCGCGGAGCGGCGCTTTGGAGTGCGGCGACGTCAGTCGCCGCTTTGCATTCGAGCTGGCAGCGAAAGCGGCGACTGCGGTCGCCGCACTCCAAGGCGCTTCGCGCTTCCGAAAGGCCAAACTCCAGACAGCCCAGGGGCCGGGATCTTGCGTCGAGACCGCTATACCCCGATCGCCTGCGTCACCAGCGCCTGTTGCTGGGCCTCGTGGTGGTGGTGTGATCCTGTGGCTGGCGACGCCGAGACCGGCCGGCCGACGTACTGCAACTTCTGATTCGCGCCGACGAGCCCCTGCAGCCGATCGCTGAGGAACCGCCAGGCGCCCATGTTCTGCGGCTCCTCCTGGACCCACAGCACCTCGGTCGCGTTCGGATACTGCTTCAACGCCTTGGCCAGCATCGGCTGCGGGAACGGATAGAACTGCTCGAGGCGGATGACCGGCACGTTCGCCTTCGCCTTGTCGCGCGCCGCTCTGAGATCGTAGTAGACCTTCCCGCCGGTGAGCACGATCCGCTTCACCTCCGCGGGCGCGATCTCGTGATCGAGCAGCACCGGCTCGAATCGCCCACTGGCCAGGTCGTCGATCGGCGATGCCGCCGCCGGAAGGCGCAGGAGCGACTTCGGCGTCATCACGATCAACGGCTTGCGCGGATTGTTCGCCATCTGCCGCCGCAGAACGTGGAAGTACTGCGCCGGCGTCGTCGGATAGACCACCTGCATGTTTCCTTCGGCGCAGAGCGTGAGGAATCTCTCGATGCGTGCGCTCGAATGCTCGGGACCCTGGCCTTCGTAGCCGTGCGGTAGAAGCATCGTCAGGCCACTGTGCTGGTCCCATTTCTCCTCGGCGCTGGAGATGAACTGGTCGATGATGATCTGCGAGCCGTTCATGAAGTCGCCGAACTGCGCTTCCCACATCACCAGCGCGCCCGGATCAGCCACGGAATATCCGTACTCGAATCCGAGGACACCGTACTCGGAGAGATGCGAGTCGTAGACGGCGAAATCGACGTCTGCTTTCGGCTCGTTGGTCTGATGCGAGAGGGCGTTGTCGACGACCACCGGATCGGCCGGTGTCGCGGACCGGGTGTTGGCCAGCGCATTCAGCGGAACGTATCCATCGCCCGTCATGTAGTTGAAAAGGATGGCGTGGCGCTGCGAGAACGTTCCGCGGCCACTGTCCTGACCCGACAGTCGCACGCGGTAGCCGTCGAGGAGCAGCGTGCCGAATGCGAGCAGCTCCGCGAAGGCCCAATCGACCGGGTCGTTCCCTTCCGCCATGGCCCGCCGGCGATTCAGAATCGTCTTCAGCTTCGGATGAATCGTGAAGTCCTGCGGAGTGGTGGTCAGCGCTTCGCCGACAGCCTGCAGCCGCTGGCGCGTCACGGAGGTGTCCGGCGACGGCGCGTTCTGGAAGCCGGTGATCTCTTCGTCGCTGTAGAGCGGATCGCGATCGTCGTGCGGCATCTCCTGCTCGCGCGTGCGCTCGAACGCCTCCTGCAACGTCTTCTGGAACTGATCGAGCCACTCCTCGGCTTCTTTTGGCCCGATGTCGCCCTTCCGCAGCAGCTGCTCGGTGTAGATCTTTCGCACCGAGCGGTGCTCCTTGATGGCCTTGTACATCCGCGGCTGCGTCAGCGACGGTTCGTCGCCTTCGTTATGGCCCCACCGCCGGTAGCAGAGCATGTCGATCACGACGTCCTTGTTGAACTGCTGCCGGAAGTCGTAGGCGAGTTTCATCGCCCGGATGCACGCTTCCGGATCGTCGCCGTTGACGTGGAAGATCGGGGCCTGCACCATCTTTGCGACGTCCGTCGCGTAGACCGACGAGCGCGCCGACTCGGGCCCGGTGGTGAATCCGATCTGGTTATTGATGACCAGGTGGACCGTGCCGCCGGTGCGGTAACCCTGCAGCTGCGAGAGGTTCAGCGTCTCGGCCACCACGCCTTGTCCGGCGAATGCAGCGTCGCCGTGGATCAGCACAGCCAGCACGCGGGCGCGTTTGTCGTCGCCGATGAGCTTCTGCTTTGCGCGCACCATGCCTTCGACGATCGGGTCGACGGCCTCGAGGTGCGAGGGATTCGACGCCAGCGCCAGCTTCATCGTGCCGCCCTTCGGCGACTGGTGGGTTCCTTCCGCGCCGAGGTGGTACTTCACGTCGCCCGAGCCCTGGGTCGTGTTCGGATCGACGTCGCCTTCGAACTCGTGGAAGATCTTCTCGTACGACTTCCCGAGGATGTTGGCCAGGACGTTGAGGCGGCCGCGATGGGCCATGCCGATGACCGACTCCTCGACGCCTTCGGCCGTGGCCTCGTTGAAGAGAAAGTCCAGCATCGGAATGGCGGTCTCGGCTCCTTCGAGCGAGAAGCGTTTGTGTCCGACGTACTTCGTGTGCAGAAAACGCTCGAACGCTTCGGCGTCGTTGAGCATCAGAAGAATGCGGCGCTTGATCTCGAGATCGAGCGGCTGCTGGTTGCGCGTCGGCTCCATCCGGTCCTGAAGCCAGCGCTTCTGCACCGTCTCCTGGATGTGCATGTACTCGGGTCCGATCTTTCCGCAGTAGGTCTCGCGCAGGGTGTCGAGCACGTCGCGGAGCTTCGCCCGCGTCTTGCCGCACAATCCGCCGCAGACGAATTCGCGATCGAGATCCCAGATCGTCAGACCGTAGAAGGCCGGATCGAGCTCCGGATGCCGCTTCACTTCGTATTCGAGCGGGTCGAGATCGGCGAGCAGATGTCCGCGCACGCGAAAGGCGTTGATCATCTGCAGCACGCGGGCCTCGCGTACGGCGGCGTCTTCGGTGTCGGCGAAGCGCGCCCGGTCCCTGGACCAGCGCACCGGCTCGTAGGGGATGCGGAGGTCGCGATAGAGGTCGTCGTAGAAGTTGTCCGCGCCGATGAGCAGTTCATGGACGCGCGCGAGGAACGCCCCCGACTCGGCGCCCTGAATGATGCGATGGTCGTAGGTCGACGTCATCGTCATCACCTTGGAGATCCCGAGGTCCGCGAGCACGGACGGATCCGCGGCCGAGTACTCGGCCGGGTAGTCGATCTGTCCCGTGGCGATGATCGTTCCCTGAGTCTGCATCAGGCGCGGGACGGAAGCGACGGTTCCGAGCGTGCCGGGATTCGTCAGCGAGATGGTCGTGCCTTCGAAGTCGGAGATCTCCAGCGCGTTGCTTCGGGCTTTGCGCACGACGTCGTTGTACGTCTTCAGAAACTGCGCGAAATCCATTGCCTGGGCGCGTTTGATGTTCGGGACGAGCAGCGAGCGCGAGCCGTCCTTCTTCTCCACGTCGATGGCCATGCCGAGGTTGATGTCGTCACGGTCGATGCGGACGGGAGTGCCGTCCTGCACGGCGAAGCCGGAGTTCATATGCGGGAACTTTGTGGCCGCCCGGACGATCGCCCAGGCGATGATGTGGGTGAACGACGCCTTCGGTTGCCCGATCAACGCGAAGTGGTTGTTGATGACGCGCCGGTTTTCCTCGAGCGCCTTGACCGGGATGTTGCGGATCGACGTCGCCGTCGGGACCTGGAGCGAAGCCTCCATGTTCTGCACGATCTTCGACGCCGCGCCGCGCAACGGCACCACTGTCGCCGCGGCCGCTGGTGCGGGGACGGCAGTCGGGCGGGGGGTGGGCGGGGCGGCGGGGGCGGGCGGCTGCGTTGCTGCGGTCGCACTCATTTCACCGCTCTGGGCGGCGGCCGCCGGCTGTTCCTGAACGGCTTCTGAAAACTCGTCCTCGAGCTGCGGCTCGTAGTCCTGGAAAAACTCCCGCCAGCTCGCGCTCACCGATCCGGGATCGTTCCGATACTTTTCCCAGAGTTCTTCGATGAAGGCGGCGTTGGCTCCGTAAGTCGATGTCACTGCCATAGCGTCAATCCTAACCGTGCGCTCTGCGCGAGCATTCTGCGGAACAGAGGCCACGTCCGCCGGGCGAGGCTCTCCTCGCGAATGATCCTCCGTCTCTTCAGCTGTGCAATCGAGCTCAGCCGGTGGCGAACCCTCGTTCGCTCGCTGCCTCGTTCAGTCTATCCCCGGCTCTCTCTCCGTCAGGGTGTGCGTCAGCGACGTCAGTCCCAGCCAGCCGAAGCCGGCCGCGAATCCGCCGAGCACGTCCGAAGGAAAGTGAACGCCGAAATACACCCGCGAAAAGCCGACGCCGAGAATCGTCAGGCCGGCCAGCGTGTGGGCGACGGCCTGCGTTTCCACAGACGAGTTCTGGACGAGATGGTGAACGACGATCGGATACGTCGCTGCGGAGAGAAGCGAGTGCCCGCTGGGGAAGCTGTGGGAGTTGGGAAGCTTGATGCGCCGCGCCAGCTCCTGCGGCCGCCGCCGCTGAAAGATGTTCTTCAGCAGAGTATTGATGATCATCGCTCCGCCGGTGGAGAGGGCGATCGTCCACGCGTCGTCCCGGCGCCCCTTGCGGATGAGGGCGATGGCGGTGATTCCGGCGGCGGTGCCGATGGCGGCGTGTGTCCCCAGCTGGGTGAGCGCCTGCATGACGTCGTGCATGGTCGGATCGTCGACCTGGTGAACGGCAGCCATGATCGCTTCGTCGTAGCGGTCGGCCCGCCCGCGGACGACATGCTCCGCCTGCTGTTTGAAGAACCAGAACGCAATCGAGGCGAGCGCCACGCCGCCCGTCATGCCGATCGCGTGCGGCAGAAAGCGTTGTCTCCGCTTGGTTTTCGCCTTCGTCGCGGGACTCTTATTCACGTCGCGGAGTCTATCGCAACGCTTCAGAGTCGACGGGTTGCCGGCGACCCGGTGACCCGGTGAGCACAGCGCCGGCTCGCTGCGCTCGCCCGCAACCGAAATGACGAACGAGCGCTTCCACGGTTGAGCGGGTGGCAGGGAAGTCAACCGTAGTGTGAGAGATCGGGCCCGGTCCCCTCGCCCCGCGCTCCCGATCTCTCCGCTCGCACGGAACAGACCCGCGCGGGGCGAGGGGATGCAGGGGAGTGGGGTACCGACGCTTCCACTTCCGATGCGATTGCCGGAATGCTCGAGGGAT
>JADGOA010000151.1 GCA_017883215.1 Thermoanaerobaculia bacterium
ACGCCTTCCACGACATCAATCCGCAGGCGCCGACGCACATCCTCATCGTTCCGCGGAAGCACATTCCTACGCTCGACGATATCGAAGGCGCGGACTACGGCATCGTGGCCACGGTCTTCGCGCGTGCGGTGCAGATCGCCCGCGACCTGCAGCTCGACGGGGATGGTTACCGCATCGTCGCCAACAACGGCGCCGCAGCCGGCCAGACGGTGTTCCACATCCACTTCCACCTGTTAGGCGGCCGCAATTTCGGCTGGCCGCCGGGGTAGAAACGAGTCCTGAGTCCTGAGTGGGCTCGGCGCAATGGGAACGCTTCGGACTTCGTCGCGCGCTGTCTCGGCCAAGTCTGGACGCTCAGGACTCAGGACTCAGGACTCCGTCACGCCGGCGGCGGAACGCGGAAGCGGGTGCCGCTGAAGGTGAGCGAACGGCCGCTCTTGCGACGGGTTCCTTTGCGGCGGGCCAGAAAATCCTCTTTCGCCTCGGCCAGAGTCGTCGGAACGTACGTCGCGCCCGCCGCGATGGCCTTCTCGCGATCGGAAGCGAACGCCGATCCGCCGGCCACGATGAGCAGGTCGGCGAAATTCACGGTGAGAAGCTGCAGCAGCTCGTAGCCGGCATCGAGGTGATCGTTGTTGGCGCACGAGACGAACACCGCTTCCGGCTTCACCTCGGCAATGAACGCCACGAGCTCTTCGTTCGGCAGATCCGTGAAGTAGTCGGTCGAGTAGCCATCCGTTCGGAGCAGCTGCGTCAGCATCAGAGTGCCGAGGGAGAGGCGCTCGCCGGCGACGGAGACGGCCACGATGTGCCGCTCGGGATCGGGGATGCCGGCGTTCCGATCACCGTACCGGATGATCAGCTCCCGGATGACGTCCTTGATGAAATGGTCGTTCGCCGTCGAGATCCGCTTGCGCTCCAGCTCCTCCTGGGCGAACGTGAGCGTCGGGATGAAGAGGTCGATGAACATCTCCTCCACGGTCTCGCTCTCGGCCTGCCGGTCGGCGATGGCGATCGCGCCGGGACGGTCGCGCAGCAGCAGTCTGTTGTAGAAGCTGAGATATCCCTCCAGCGGATCTTCGGTCCCGAACAGGATCGTGAAGATCCGCAGCGCCGGGATGAACTCTCCACCCACAGTCAGGATGACGGTGATGGGCGTGGCCAGCAACAGGCCCACCGGTCCCCACAGCCATCCCCAGAAGATCGCGGAAAGGAGCAGGGCGATCGGGGAAACACCGACGCGATGGCCGATCACGAGCGGCTCGATGAATCCGCCTAACAGCTGGTCGGTCAGAACGAAGAGGCCGAGAACGGCCAGGGAGGTGTACCAGTTCGGAAAGAGCGCCAGGGAGAGGAACGTCGGCATGGCCGCACTGAGCACCGCACCGACATACGGGATGAACCGGAGCAGCCCCGCCAGAACACCCCACAGCGCAGCGTGCGGCACCTGTAGCGCGAGGAGTCCCACTCCAATGAGAGTTCCGAAGCCGATGTTCAGCAGGGCGATGGTGAGAAGGTATCGGCTGATCCGCTGCGACGTCTCGCCGATGGCCTGCGTCGTCACCGTCAGATGAGCCCGCCCGGCCAGCCGCAGAAGCTTGTCTCTGAGCTGCTCGCGGTCCTGCAGCAGGAAGAAAAGGAGCACGATGACGAGGAATCCGGCAGCGACCACCTCGATGGTCGGCGCTACTTTGCCGTACTGCTGGTCGATCGTCAGGCGATCGGGAATGACCTTCACCTTCAGATCGGCACGCTCGGGCCGATCGTTCGTCGACTCCGCCACGCGCTGCAGTGTCCGCTCGACTACGGCGAGCGTTCCGCCCGTGCTACGGCGGAGAAACTTCAGCTTCTCTTCGATGTGCCCACTGGTGGCGGCGCGGCCGAGCTCGCTCGCCACCTCACGGAACTGCGTGTAGATCCACCAGCCGCCAAGTGAGAGCCCTCCCACGGCGATCGCCAGCGCCAGGATGATTGCGCCGGTGCGACGGAGAAACGTCCGCTCCAGCAGGGAAACGATTGGCGTGAGCAGAAACGTGAAAAGGACCGCCAGCGCCACCGGCACGACCACCGGCTTCATCAGGTAGAGAACGGCGATGACGATGATGGTGACGAAGAGGATGCGCGTGTGCGACTGGCGGCGGTCGAGCAGACGTGCGTCGCCCAGCGGACCGCTGTCGTTGATGCGGTGATGCGACATCGTCCGGTCGAATCGATCGGTGTCCTGGTCGTCGGAATGCACGCGTTCCGAGTCTACTGCAAACAGAACACCGACTCAGACCGCAGACCGTCTGCGGTCCGCGGTCCGCGGTCTGCGGTCTACTTCTTCCAGCGGAGGATCGGATTACGGGCGGCGCGCGCCTCGTCGAGGCGGCGGACCGGCGTCGTGTGCGGAGCCGTGCGGACCAGCTCCGGCCGTTCCTTCACTTCCTGGGCGATGGCGATCATGGCGTCGCAGAAGGCGTCCAGCTCTTCCTTCGGCTCACTCTCGGTCGGCTCGATCATCAGCGCGCCGGCGACGATCAGCGGGAAGTAGATCGTCGGCGGGTGGAAGCCGTAGTCCATGAGTCGCTTGGCGATGTCGAGCGTGTGCACGTCCTGTGCGCTCTGCATCTTGTCGCTGAAGACGACCTCGTGGAGCGTGGCCGCGTCGTACGGCAGGTAATACGAGCTTTTGAGCCGCGCCCGGATGTAGTTCGCGTTCAGCACCGCGATCTCCGCGATGCGCCGCAGCCCTTCCGGACCCATCGAGCGGATATAAGTCAGCGCGCGGACCAGCACCCCGAAGTTGCCGTGGAAGGCACGCATCCGGCCGATCGAGTCGGGATGGTCATATTGGAGATAGAACGTTCCGTCCGCGGCGCGCTCGACGGTCGGTGACGGCAGGAACGGCACGAGCCGCTCCGACACGCCCACCGGACCCGCACCGGGCCCGCCGCCGCCGTGCGGCGTCGAAAACGTCTTGTGCAGGTTCGAGTGCATGACATCGATGCCCATGTCGCCGGGACGGGCGATGCCTACGAAGGCGTTCAGGTTCGCCCCGTCGCAGTACAGGAACGCTCCCTTGGCGTGGAGGATCTCAGCGAACTTCTTGATCTCGCTCTCGAATACGCCGAGCGTATTCGGCACCGTGACCATCAGCGCAGCGACGTCTTCCGTCACCGCCTCGGCCAGCGCGTTGAGATCGACCGTGCCGCGGCTGTTCGATTTCAGCTCCTTGATCTCGTAGCCGGCGAATGCCGCCGACGCCGGGTGGGTCCCGTGCGCAGAGTCGGGGATGAGGATGTACGTGCGCGGATTGCCGGCCTTGATCTGTGCCTTGCGCACCATCAGGATTCCGGTGAGCTCTCCGTGCGCGCCAGCAACCGGCTGCAGCGTCACGCGAGGCATGCCGAAGATCTCCTTCAGCGTCTGCTCGAGATGCCACATCAGCTCGAGGCTTCCCTGGATCTGATGCGCCGGCTGCAGCGGATGAGAAAGAGCGAACCCGGGTGTGCGCGCGATCTCTTCGTTGATGCGCGGGTTGTGCTTCATCGTGCACGAGCCGAGCGGATAGAGACCGGCGTCGATCGACATGTTGAGCTTCGACAGTCGCGTGAAATGTCGGATGACGCCCACTTCGGAGACTTCGAGCTCGTCCTCGATGGCAGCGCGGCGAAGCGGCTTCGGCAGCAGTTGGTCGAGCGCCTGCTCGGGAACGTCGAGCGCCGGCAACTGATAGCCGCGGCGGCCCGCCTTCGAGTGCTCGAAGATGAGCCCTTCGCGCAAGATGCGCTGCGGCGCCGCGGCGGCAACTTCCTGCTGTTCGAGAACTGGGGTCATGGTCGTGTCACCTGCGCTCATCGGCGCTTCCTCGAGATCGCTGCGCTGAGCGCAGCCGCGTAGTGGTCGATCTGCTCGCGCGTGTTCAGCTCCGTCACGGCAACGAGGAAGTCGTTGTCATGACCGGGGTAGAACTGCGCCAGCGGAATGCCGCCGAGGATCTTTTCGTGCTCGAGATCGCCGAGGATCCCGGCGGCGGGAAAGGGCGTTCTAACGACGAATTCGTTGTAGGTCGGCCCGGCGAACGGAAGCGTCACGGAGGCGATCGCGCTGAGCTTCTGCCGCAGATACGCCGCCTTCTGCAGGCACTGCGTGGCGACCTCGCGAAGCCCTTCCTTCCCCATGAGCGAGAGATACATGTTCGCCGCGAGCGCGATGAGCGCCTCGTTCGAGCAGATGTTCGAAGTCGCTTTGCCGCGGCGGATGTGCTGCTCGCGCGTAGCGAGCGTCAGCACGTAGGCGCGACGGCCGTCGACGTCGACGGTCTCGCCGACCAGTCGTCCCGGCATGTACCGCTTGAGGGCGTCGCGAACGACCATGAAGCCGACGTACGGACCGCCGAACTGCGTCGGCACGCCCCAGGCCTGCCCTTCGCCGACGCAGATGTCGAATCCGTGCTCTCCCGGCGGCGTCAGGATGCCGAGAGAAGTCGCTTCGGCGACGACGGCAATCTTCGTGACCGCTGCGGTGGCGGCGGTGATCGCGTCGTAGTCCTCGACCACGCCGAGGAAGTTCGGCGACTGAATCGCGACGGCGAAGACGTCAGCGGTGCACGCCTGCCGCAGCGCTTCGCCATCGACGCGGCCGTCGCTGGTCCACCCGACCTCGACGATCTCGATGCCGAGGTTCTGCACGTAGGTGCGGACGGTCTCGGTGTACTGCGGGTGGACCGACTTCGCGATGACGACTTTCGTCTTGTTCTTGACCAGACGCTCGGCGAGCAGCACCGCCTCGCAGAGCGCGGTCGACCCGTCGTACAACGAGGCGTTCGCGACGTCGAGACCGGTGAGCATGCTCTGGTGCGTCTGGTACTCGAAGATCGACTGCAGCGTTCCCTGCGAGACCTCGGGCTGGTACGGCGTGTACGAGGTCAGGAACTCGGCGCGGAGAAGCAGCTGGTCGATGCAGGCCGGCTGGTAGTGGGCATAGGCGCCGCCGCCGAGGAACGTGGCGTGATCGACCGCGGTCTTGTTGCGCGAGGCGAGCTGGCCGAACCAGCGACGCGTCTCGATCTCCGACCATGGGCCGGGCACGTCGAGCAGACGGTCGATCTTCACATCGGCCGGTATGGACGCGAAAAGATCCTCGATGGCACGCACGCCGATGGTGGCGAGCATCTCGCGGACGTCTTCGGAGGCGTTGGGAATGAAGCGGTGGGTGGGTGTTTCCGGGAGGTTGCTCATATTGGTTGCGAGTTCCGAGGTCACGAGGTTACGAGGTTGCGGCCCGCCCTTGAAGAGCGCGGCTCATGCCGCGACTTCGCAAACGCGTGACCCGACGCAACCCGGGCTCAGTGAGCCGATTCCCTTTCGACGTATTCGTCGTACTCCTCGGCGCTCATCAGCTCATCGGCCTCGGTGGCGTCCGAGAGACGGACCTTGATCATCCAGCCGTCGCCGTACGGGTCGGTGTTGACGAGCTCGGGTTTGTCCTTGAGCTTCTCATTCACCTCGATGACTTCGCCCGAGACCGGCGAAAAAAGCTCCGACACCGCCTTGACGGACTCGATGCTTCCCAGCTCTTCGTTCTGCTCGAGCTGCGAGCCGACCTGCGGCAGCTCGACGAACACGACGTCGCCGAGCTCTTTCTGCGCGTACTCGGTGATGCCGATCGTGCCGGTGGCCCCTTCCACGTGAACGTATTCGTGGCTCTTTGCGTATCTGCTGTCTTCAGGAGTCATTCAGTTCCTCTCGCGCCTCGTTACACCGCGGCCGGGATTCCCCGCCGCTTCGCTGTTCAGAAGGAGACCCGCCTCATTTTGCGCGCTTGTAGAACGGCGTGGGCACGACGCGAGCGCGCGTTTCTTTCCCGCGGATGAGCACCACGAACTCGGATCCAAGGGCCGTTTTGTCTACCGGAAGATATGCGAGTCCGATTGCCTTTTTCAACGTTGGAGAGTGGGTGCCGCTGGTGACCACGCCGATCTCGCTGCTGCCGTCGACGATCGGATAGCCGTGACGGCCGATGCCGCGGTCGACCATCTCGAAACCGACCAGCCTGCGCCGCACCCCTTCGCTCTTTTCGCGCTGGAGAACGTCGCGGCCGTTGAAGTCGCCCTTTTCGACCTTCACGATCCAGCCCAGATCCGCCTCCAGAGGCGTCGTGCTGTGGTCGATGTCGTTTCCGTAGAGGGCCATCTTCGCTTCGAGGCGCAGCGTGTCCCGCGCACCCAGGCCGCACGGCTTTGCGCCCGCTGCGATGATCTTGCGCATGATCCGCGGCCCGTGCTCGGGAGCAATGTAGACCTCGAACCCGTCCTCCCCGGTGTAGCCGGTGCGGGAGACGATCGCTTCGACGCCGTCCACCTTCCCCGTTCCGAACCGGTAGTACTTCATCGGCGAAAGGCCGACGTCCGTCATCGGCTGGAGCAGCGCCTCGGCCTTCGGCCCCTGGATGGCCAGCTGCGCGTAATCGGCGCTCACGTTGCGGACGTCCGCGTCCATTCCTTTCGCACAGTCGCGCAGCCATTCGAAGTCCTTATCGGTATTCGAAGCGTTGACGACGACGAAGTAGTCGTCGGGAGCGTTGCGGTAGATGAGGATGTCGTCGACGAACCCTGCCGTCGGATAGAGGAGGCCGTTGTAATGGATGCGACCGTTCTCGAGCTTCGACACATCGTTACAAGTCGCCTGCTGCAGAAGCTTCAGTGCGTCGGGTCCTTTGACCGTCACCTCGCCCATGTGGGAGACGTCGAAGATTCCAACGCGCGTGCGGACGGCCTCATGCTCATCGAGGATCCCCGTGAACTGCACCGGGAGCTCCCATCCGCCGAAGTCGACCATCTTTCCGCCGAGCTCTTTCTCGACGCCGTTGAGAGGGGTTTTCTTCAATTCCGCAGCGATGGATTGTTCTGCCATGGGGAGGCCTCCGAAGGAACCTATACCCTAACACACGGTTGAGCGCGGTTGAAAGGCGGGGAACACAGCGGAAGCGAGTGGCGAGGGTGTTATCGGGTCGCTGGGTTGCGAGGTCACGAGGTCACGAGGTCACGAGGTTACTCGGTCGGGAGGTCGTCTCGCGCCGGGTCATCCCGAGCCGATCAACGGCGTGGGCGCCGGTGGCGGCGGAAAGGACACTGTCATTCCGAGCCGGCGGAACCCCGAAGGGGTGGAGCGCGGCGAGGAATCCCCCGCCAACCCCGGGAGTGCGGGGGATCCCTCGCTGTCCTCCGCCGCTCCGCGGCTCCGGCAGCTCGGGATGACAGGCTTGGCTTGCCCATGCCTCATGCCTCATGCCCGCGCCCCCGGTGCGTCTCGGCGTAAACTAGCTCTCCGGGCGGACGGGCGTGAAGAACGAAATCGGCGACTTTCTCGATTACCTGACGTACGAGCGCAATGTCTCGATCAACACCATCGCCGCTTATCGCGATGACCTCGAATCGTTCGTCTCCTTCCTCTGCAACGACTACTTCACCCAGGCGCGCGACCAGCTCGATCTGAGGCTCGTCGACCACCTGAGCATCCGCTCCTACCTGGCGCATCTCGCTCGCCGAAAGCTGGCGCGATCGTCGACGGCGAGGCACCTTTCCGCGCTGCGATCGTTCTTCAAGTTCCTCATGCGTGAAGGGGCGGTGGAGATCAATCCGGCGCGCACCGTGGCCACGCCCAAGCGGGAGAAGCAGCTTCCAGCGGTGATGCAGACGTCCGAGGTGGCGCTGCTGATCGAGCAGCCTGACGGATCGGAGACGCTCGGCCTCCGCGATCGGGCATTTCTCGAGCTCCTGTACGCGTCGGGGCTCCGCATCAGCGAGCTCGTCGGAATCGACCTCGACGACCTGGAGCTCCGCTCCCGCCTGGTGAAGGTCCACGGCAAGGGGTCCAAGGAGCGGATCGTCCCCTTCGGATCGAAAGCGGAAGAGGCGGTGCGCGCGTGGCTGGCCGTTCGCGGGGAGCTGATCCGCGATCCCGACGAGCAGGCCATCTTCGTCAACTACCGCGGCGAGCGCATCACGGCGCGCAGCGTGCGCCGGCTGTTCGACGGCTACATCCGCAAAGCGGCCCTGCGCGGCGGGATTTCGCCGCATACGATGCGCCACTCCTTCGCCACCCACCTACTGACCGCCGGCGCCGACCTGCGCACGATCCAGGAGCTCCTGGGCCACGCCTCCCTCTCCACCACCCAGAAGTACACGCACCTGAATGACTGGCAGCTGATCGAGGTGTACAAGAAGGCGCATACGCGGGGGTGACGAGTCCTGAGTGCTGAGTCCTGAGTTGCACGGCCTCCTCGGGACTCAGGACTCAGGACTCAGGACTGTCATAATCCGCCGCGTGATCGGGGCCATCGTTCACCAGGGGTTCGTCGGAAAGAACATCGAGTACTTCGCGGTGGTGGCGGGGCCGGATGTCGATCGCCGCTTCTTTTTCGAGCAGATCAGCTCCGGGCGCGACGTGATCCGCTACTTCGGCGGCAATTCCGAAGTGACGCTGAACCCGGAGGGAGTGCGCTTCCGCGGGAACGGCGGCATCTTCGGCGAGTACATGTT
>JADGOA010000152.1 GCA_017883215.1 Thermoanaerobaculia bacterium
TGCAGGCGCTGAACGCCGAGCGCGCCCTCATCGAGAGACTCGTTACCGGCGACCGAAGCAGGCGCACGGCAGTTGATTCAGACGAGATTTCGCGGTTGTTTCATGTGCGGCTCGACGACCATCTGGACCGTGGATACGGTGAGTGCTGGTTGCGAAAAGCGCAGATTGCGCGACTCGTCATTGAGACATGGCAGCTTTTCGACGGAGATCGGTATCAGCTTCTCGCCTGGTGCGTCATGCCGAACCACGTGCACATAGTGTTCAGACTCTTCGAGGGTCGGATGCTCTCACGTGTTGTTCATTCGTGGAAGTCCTTTACCGGCCTCCGCGCAAACGAGAGCTTGGGCCGCACAGGTCCGTTCTGGGAGCGCGAATATCACGATCGAATCATTCGGGACGAGCGAGAGCTGCAGGACAGGATCAACTACGTTCTGAGAAATCCTGAAAAGGCGGGGCTGCGGGACTGGCCGTATGTCTGGAGCGCGGGTGAGGCGTCGTAGCGGCGGCAAGGTGCCGCCGGACCGGCCGGCTGGGAGCCGGCGGTCCGAACGGGGTGCGGCCGGCTGGCAGCCGGCGCTCCGGGCGTTCCGGCGCTCCTACTTCGTCCCCTGGTAAACGCTTGGGAACCTCGCCAGAAACGCGATGACGGGAGGGAACTCGCGGGAATCCATGCACTCGCCGATCTTGTGCGTGTTCTGCTCGATGCCCGGGCCGATGCCGAGCATGGCGGGGTAGTAGAAGGCGCCGTCGTGCACCCAGCGCTTCGACTCCGGGACTTTCACGGCTCCGTTCGCGCGCGTAGGAAAGCCGACCCCGTCGGTGGAAAAGATCCACCGGGCGACGCGCGGTTCGTGGCGCAGCTCGCCGTGTTGTCCACCCGGTTTGATGATGGGAGAGGCCACGCGCCGGTACGCTTCGACGGCCGAAGTGACCGAGGGGTGATTTTCGGGAGTCACCCAGCCGGGATAGATCTGCGCGTTGGCGAGGCGATAACCCTTCCACGTCGCCTCTTCGTACAGAGGGGCACGGACGTCGACGCGCAAGCCGTCGGCGATGGCGTTCTTGACGGACTTGAGCGAGCTCACGTCCTCGAGTGCCCGATCGGGATCTTCGCCCGCGGTGAGGCGGCGGTCAAAACGGAAGACGAACCGCTCCGGGACAGCGCAATCGCTCGGGGTGTCGAGCAAGGCCCAGCTGGCCGTGCGCGTGCCGCCGCCGAGGAACTCGTCCTGGGCGAAGCTCTCCCCGTTGCGGTACTTCTCGGCGGCTTCCACGATGATCGCGGCGCCGTACTCGAGCGGGTTGCGACCTTCCCACGGCATCGAGCCGTGGCAGCTCTTGCCGGTGACTTCGACCTCGATCTGCATGCGCCCGCGCTGGCCGCGGTAGACGCCGACGGCGCCGAGGTTCGCGCAGCCGGTGCCTTCGGTGAGGATGACCACATCCGGAATACGGTCGGCGGAGGCGCCGGCCAGCTCTTCGCGCAACAGGTACATCGGTCCGCCGCCGTCGTTGTCCTCTTCGGCAACCGTTCCGACGCCGTGGACGATCACGCCCTTGAGCGCTCCTTCAGCGCGGCACTCCAGCATGATCTTCGTGGCCACGATCTGGCTCACCACGCCGGCGAGCTGGTCGGCGGAGCCACGCCCCCAGACCAGGTACTCCCACTCGTTCTGCGGCGGCAGATAGCCGAGCTCTTTCTGGAGGAAGCTGTGGTCGACCTTCGTGCCGTCGGTCCAGCCGTTGTACGGATCGATGCCGCCCCCGATCGCTTCGTGCCACCGCTTGCGGAGGGCGTTCACCGTGTCGGTATGGCCGTCGAAGAGGATCACCGCCTTCTTGTCGGCGGGGACGCCGTCGTTCTGGTCCTGCACGATCCATCGCAGATTGCCGAATCCGTCGAACCAGACGTCTTCGGGCTTTTCCACGGCGCGCTCTTCGACGATGGCGCGGCGGAGGTACTCGAGCCGCGGCAACTCGTGGTTGGACAGCCCGCAGCGGGGATCGCCTCCGTCATCGGGCGAGCGATCGACGTAGTCCGCCGGAACGCGAATCGCTTCCTTCAGGATCTTCACCGCCAGCGGCCGGTACTGCACCGCCAGGCGCGAGATTTTTTCGTCGAGGGACGTGGTCGTTTTCGGGTCGGCTGCCGCTGTCATTCGTTCTCTCCCAACTTCACGCGTATGCCTGAGTCCTGAGTCCTGAGTCCTGAGTCGCGGTGCCAGCTCTTACTCAGGACTCAGCACTCAGGACTCAGGACTTGTTGTTCAGGCGGTAGCTGCCAGCCCGTGCAACTTCTGCCGCAGGGCGGCTACTTTCGCCACGGCGAGAAGCGCCATGATGGCGTAGACCTTCTTGTTCGCCTCACGCGCCAGCGAAAAGCGGGACTGTTCGAGAATGCCGGGGCTGACTTCGGCGCCGATGTCGGCGGGGAGGCAGTGCATGTAGAGCGCGGTTCCGCGGTTGGTGAGCTTCATCCGCCGTTCGTCGCAGATCCAGCCGGTGTGGGCGCGATTGCGCTCCAGCGCGCGGCGCTCGATGTCTTTCATCCCCTCGCTGTCCTTCCGGCGGTTCGCTTCGACGCGCTCGAGCATCAGGTCGTAGGGACCCCAGCTCTTCGGGTAGACGATGTCGGCGCCAGCGAAGGCCTCGTCCATGGACTTGGCTACGGTGAAGCTGCCACCCGATTCGGCGGCGTGCTTCTTCGCGCTTTCCATGCACTCGGGCATGAGGTCGTACCCTTCCGGATGCGCCAGGCGGACCTTCATTCCGAAGCGCGTCATCAGCATGATCAGCCCCTGCGGAACGGAGAGCGGCTTCGCGTAGCTCGGCGAGTATGCCCAGCTGACGGCCATGGTCTTTCCGGCCAGTCCGTCGGGGAAGCGCTCGCGCAGCCATGAGAGATCGGCGAGGGTCTGCGTCGGATGATCGATGTCGCACTGCAGATTGACGATGGGCACGCTGCGCGACTCGTGGCCGTCGCGCAGGTATCCGTCGATGCCGGCCTTGACGGCGCGCATGAACTTGTTGCCTTCGCCGAGGATGAGGTCGTGGCGGACGCCGAGAGCGTGGGAGTTCATGCCCAGCATGGCCCCGGTCTCTTCGGCGGTCTCGCCGTGAGCGACCTGTGTCGACGAGCCGTCGACGACCATCGGATGCGCTCCCAGGCGCGCCGCAGCTCCAGCCCAGCTGGACTTGGTGCGCGTGGAGTTGTCGAAGAAGAGGGCATAGTGCAGCTCGTTGGTCAGCAGGTGCGTCGGCACGCCCTGCCGGTCCAACAGCTCGAACGTAGCGGCCACGTTGCAGACCGTCTCGATCTCCTCCGCGCTCCAGTCGTCGGTGAGGAGCATGCTGCGGCCGCTGAGCCCCTTCAGCACCTCCTCGTCGATGCTCTCCAGAAACGGTGCTGCCTGCTGAACCACATTCATGATGCGCGCGCTCCTTCCAGCGGACGGGTATTGACGTAATTGACGTGCAGCGGGTCGAAGGCCGCGCGGCGGACGAAGTCCATGAGCGCGTACGGCCAGAGACTGACGGCATCGGCCACACCCGGTGCGAAGTTCGCCTCAACCGAGTCTGGATCGAGGAGCGGCTTCGCGGCCGAGTCGGTGCGATGGAATGACATTCGGAACGACGGGCCTCGATATACGGCGTCGAGGCCCTCCGTGTCGAGCGAATACTTCTGGCCTTCGATGCGTCCCACGACGTGATCGTGACCATCGTGGCGTTCCAGGTAGAAGCCGTCGAGTGCATCGCGCTGCCAGGACTCTTCGCTCCCGTGCAGCCGCACCTTCAGCTGGTTCGGCGCGCCGCTGTCGGGGCAGAACACTTCGCAGTTGCCGCAGTCGTTGCAGAGGTCGACGTACGTGGCGATCTGGTGAGCCTTCGCCAGCACCAGCTCCCCCTTCGTTTCGACTTGCCACGCTCCGCCGCGGCGGACCAGCTCCGCGCGCGGGATCAGCGCTTCCAGCGACGGCAGTCTGGCGATGGCGTCGTTCGGGCACGCCGGAATGCAGAGATCGCAGGTTGCGCAGTCGAACAGGGTCAGAGGGTGGCCGGTCTTGCGCGCCGGGCGCCCCACGCGCTCGCTGCAGTACCGCGGGTCGGCATCCAGTGACTCCACGTATTTCGCGCTGTTCGCGATCTTCGCCTGTCCTACCCAGCGCCGGTAGAGGTCGGGCTCGAGCGCTCGATCGAGGCGCTCCGTTCCGCGCAGTTGCGCGCGGCAGACCTCCGTCTCCGCGCGCGGAAGGCAAAGGGCGTCGAGCGCCAGCTCTCCCTCTCCGTGCGCGCGGAGGATGAAATCGCTGATGGATGCGGCTCGCGCTGCGTCCATTCGCCGCGCGAGCTCGGTGGCATAGGCGGGGAGACGGCCATATCCGCCCTGCTTCAGCAGATCCGTGCAGACGGTGACCGGAATCAGGCCGAGGCTCACCGCGTCGGCATAGTTGAACCGGTCGATGCCCGCCGAGAAGGAGATGGGCACCGCATCGCCGAACGTCTGCCGGAAGCGCCGCACCAGGTGCATTGCCAGCACGTGAAGCGGCGGGCCGGAGAGGTACGACACCGCTTCGGACGGCGGCAGGAAATCGCCGCGATTGTTCACGATGAGCGTGTTGGTCAGCTTCACGCCGAAGCCGCGATCGAGCTCGACGGCACGGCTGCGAAGGCGATCGACGATCTCCACCGCCTGGTCCCACGTGGCGTCCTTCTCGAACGCGCTGGCCGGGACTTCGATGTCGGTGTAGCCGAGCCGGTCGCGGAGGATCTCCGAGACCTCGTCCTTGCCGAGGAGCATCGGATTGAGCTTGACCGTGCAGTCGACGCCGACCTCCGTCATGAGGAATTCGGCGATGCGCTCGATCTCGGCGACGGGGCAGCCGTGGAAGGTGCTGAGGGTGACGCCGGTGGCGATGGGCGATGTGAAAGCGAGGTCGCGCAGGCGGCCCCAGCGGGCCGGGATCTCGCGGCGCAGGCGTTCGATGGTGGGACGGGCGTCGAGCATGCCGCGCATGAACGCCAGCACGCGTTCGCTGCGGATGCCGGCGAGGTCATAGCCGACGCTCATGTCGAAGAGCGTGGGGTAGAACGCCGGCTGGATCGGCAGTGCGCCTGAAGCGGAGAGCATCTCGATGAGCATCGAGGCCTTGACGTATTCGTCGAGCGACTGTTCGAGCCTGAGCTCCTGCGACCATTCGATGTTGAAGCCGACGGTGCGCGCGTCGATGCAGGGACGGGGGATGACGAGGGAGTCGTTGATCTGGACGGTTTTCAGCTCGAAGATGCGCGCGCCGGCGAGCCAGGCCAGCACGATGTTCTGTGCCATCTGGGTATGCGGACCGGCGGCGGGGCCGAGAGGAGCGGCGGCGCGGTGCCGGTGAAATTCGACGGAGGTGTCGTGCCGGCCGTCACCGAGGACGAATTTGCGGGCCGGAAGGTCGAAAATACAGCCACTGCGCTCGAGCTCTTCAAAGGCTCGCGTCACCAGGCCGGAAAAAGCGAGCGGCACGAGCCCGGACATGTTGAAGGGAATTGTGTCATACCCGCCGCCCCACCCAGTTACTCAGTTACTGAGTTGCTCAGTTACTCAGTTGGCGCGTCATGGAGTTCGTGCGGAAGCGAGGCCCTCGCACCTACGGGCCCTGTGACCTTCCGACCCCCTCGTGAACCAACTGAGCAACTGAGTAACTGAGCAACTGAGTAACTCCCCGTCCCCACGTGCGTCACGTCCCGATGTGACTGTGATCATGGCGACACGTTTGGACCATTCCGCATGATCGCGGTATCGCCAAGGTACGCGGTGTAGCAACGTAATGTTGCACGCCGCCACCCAAAGGAGGTCGTTTTGTCGCGCATCGTCGGAGCGCGCGGGTTTCGTCTCACTGCGCCGGGTAGTCCCCTCGCCGAATACGATTTTCCCCCTCTCGATCCCGCTGCCGACCAGGTGGTCGTCGAGGTCGCTGGATGTGGCGTCTGCCACACGGACCTCGGCTTCGCCTACGACAACGTCCCCACCCGCCATCCGCTCCCGCTCGTGTTGGGTCACGAGATCGCCGGACGAGTCGTCGCCGCAGGCGAGAAAGCACAGGAATGGGTGGGCCGGAGCGTGATCGTCCCGGCCGTGATTCCCTGCGGAAGCTGCGAGGCCTGCCAGGCGGGCCGGCCGACGATCTGCCGCAAGCAGTTCATGCCGGGAAACGACGGCGATGGCGGATTCGCCAGCCACGCGGTCGTGCCGGCGCGCGGCCTGTGCGCCGTTCCGGAGGCGCTCCCGCCGGGATTGACCCTGGACATGCTGGCCGTCGTGGCCGATGCGGTGACCACTCCCTACGAGGCCATCCTTCGCGCCGAAGTGGGCGTGGACGATCTGGTGGTCGTGGTCGGCGCCGGTGGAATCGGCGGTTTCGGCGTGCAGGTCGCGGCGGCGTTCGGAGCCGTGGTGGTGGCCATCGACGTCGATGACGAGCGCCTGCGGCTGGCGCGGAGCCACGGCGCCACGCTGGCCCTGAACGCAAAACAGATGGATATCAAAGCGATGAAGACGTCCATCCGCGGCCTCTCCCGCGAGAGCGGCCGCGGGCGGGTGGGGCTGAAGATCTTCGAGATGAGCGGCACGACCGCCGGTCAGCAGACCGCGTTCAATCTCCTCGATTTCGGCGGCTATCTCGCCGTGGTCGGCTTCACGCCCGAAAAAGTCGAGCTGCGCTTGTCGAACCTCATGGCCTTCGACGCCACCGCCCGCGGCAACTGGGGGTGCGCGCCCGCCAATTACCCGAAAGCGCTGGCCCTCGTTCTCGAGGGCAAGGTCGCGCTCGAGCCCTTCATCGAACGCCATCCCCTCGATGCGCTTCCCGATCTCTTCGCCGCCGCGCACCGGCACGAGATCAAGCGCAGAGCCATCGTTGGACCATTGATTACCAGCGTGTAGCGCGTAGCGAGTGGGGGACCCGGCGAACGATCTCGGCATCTCCGTTCCCCTACCCGCTACCCGCCACTCGCTTCACAAGAGGTGCACATGAAGAACCACAACCTCACCGACAAGCTCGTCCCGCAACACATCATCGTCTCGCACCGTCCGATCATCGATCGCGCCGGCTCGCTCGTGCCTGACCTTCACAACGTCTGGATCACGTTGAACAACCCCCAGGAGCTCAACAGCTACACCACGGAGATGGCGAAGGAGATCATCCTGGCCCTCCGCGAGGCCTCCAACGACCGCGCCGCCGTGGCCGTGGTCCTCACCGGCGCGGGGAGCCAGGCCTTCTGCACCGGCGGCAACACCCGCGAATACTCCGAGGTGTACGCCGGCAACCCCGGCGAGTACCGGCAGTACATGCGGCTCTTCAACGACATGGTCTCAGCGATTCTCAGCTGCGACAAGCCGGTGATCTGCCGCGTCAACGGCATGCGCGTGGGCGGCGGCCAGGAGATCGGCATGGCCTGCGATTTCTCGATCGCCAGCGACGTCGCCGTCTTCAGCCAGGCCGGCCCGAAGCATGGTTCGGCACCGGACGGAGGCAGCACCGACTTCCTTCCGCTCTTCGTCGGCATCGAGCAGGCGATGGTCAGCGCGTCTCTCTGCCAGCCCTGGAGCGCCCATCGTTTCTACCGCCTCGGCGGGCTCACGCAGATCGTGCCGGTGCTTCGCCTCGAGGACCGGTGGATCGCGAACCCGATGGTTACCATCGATCGGGAGTTCGACGAATTCGGGCGCGTCATCTTCGGTGAGCCGAAGAGCGGCGCAGCGCGCGAAGAAGGGAAGGCGCTCATGGCGCGCGCCTCCGTCGATCTGACGCTGCTCGACGAGGCCGTCGACGCCATGACCACGAAGCTGCTCTACACGATGCCCGACTGCCTCACGAAGACCATCGAGAGCGTGCGCAAGCACAAGCTCGAGCACTGGGATCGCAACAAGGAATCGAACCGCGCCTGGCTGTCGCTGAACATGATGACCGAGGCCAATGCCGGATTCCGCGCCTTCCACCACGGGACGAAGCAGCAGCGGGAAGTCGATTTCGTCCTCCTCCGCCGGCGGCTGGCGGGGGGAGCCAGGTGGAGCGAGGAACTGATCGAAGAGATCGCCCCCTGGGTCAAGAAGACGGACGAGGTCACGATCTGATGCGGCAGATCGTGGCGCTGAACCACGCCTGGTCATCCGCCACGTGTGGGGAGCGGACATTCTTGTCCGCTGCGGCCGCACATTCCTGTGTGGCCGCTCGGGCGTGGATGCCCGATTCGCGCGTGCGGCCGGCTACGACGGTGTTTGTCAGCCGACAGACAAGAATGTCCGTCGGCAGCGGACAAGAATGTCCGCTCTCCACAAGGGCCGGGGAAGCATGACCGATCTCAACATCCTCCTCGACCGAGCCCGAGCGCTGTTCGACGACCTCGACCTGGGCGCCGTCCGCGCATGGAAAGAGAAGACCGGCCGCGGCGCGATGGGGCACATGCCGATCTACGTGCCGCGGGAGCTGATCCACGCGGCGGGCATGCTCCCTGTCGGCATCGTCGGCGGC
>JADGOA010000153.1 GCA_017883215.1 Thermoanaerobaculia bacterium
GAGCTGGTTGGCAATGGCCGCACTGCCCTGGTGCTGCGCCATCACCTGCATGTCGCGGCGGGACGCGCGAGACGCCTCGCTGTCGGCGCCGGCGCGGGTATCGCAGAGCACGAGGGCGCGCACGCGCGCCGGATGGCGCCGCCAGAACGCCAGGGTCGCGTATCCGCCCATCGAGAGTCCGGCGACAACAGCGCGATCGATGCCGAGCGTGTCGAGCAGTGCGGCCGCGTCGTCGGCGTAGTCATCCATGGACCGGGCGGCGCCGGGCGTGCTGTCGCCGAATCCGTGCAGGTCCATGCAGATGGTGCGCGCCGCGGCGGCGAGCGCCCCGAGCTGCGGCGACCAGAGCGACCGGTTGTGCGGGAAGCCGTGCAGGAAGAGCACGTCTGCAGCCGGTCGCGCTCGTCGATCCAGACGACAACGGTGTTCCCCTCCGCGTCCGATGCGGCCGCCGGCGAACGCTGAGCGCCGGCCGCGCGTGTCGCCAGCATCGCCGACACAGGCGTTTCCGGAGTGAGGGCGATCAAAGACGAAGGCAGCAGAATTGCCGCAATCAGCGCGACAAGCATCGATTTCATGAGCCGATGCTACGCGGAGCGACCAGCTTCGTCTACCTCCTCGACCGTCAATAGCGCAGGGTTATCCCTTCACTACCTTTCGCCGCCGCTGGTGCAGACGGTCGATGAGCTTGGTGGTGGAGCGGACCTGCTCGAGGATCTTCTCTTCGAGGCCGGCGCCCTTGGCTTTGAAGCTCTTGGCCTTGCGGAAGACGACGCGGGCGCGCTCTTTCTGGCCGCTCTCCAGGAGAGCCATGCCGAGGTGCATGAGGTTGGTCGAGGTGGCGCCCAGGTCGGCCGACTTCGTGAGGAAGTCGACGGCATTGGTGAAGTCCTGCCGTTTGAAGTACACCCAGCCCAACGCCGCCAGCGGGAATTGCCGCAGCTCTTTCGGCGAGTATCGCAGCGCCAGTTGCGCGCTCTCGAGCGCCTCGTCGAGGCTCTCTTCCATCTCGGCGAGGTTGTACGCCTTCTCGTAATAGGCGATCGACTTGGTGTAGTTCGAGCTGTACTCCCGCAGCATCTCTTCCAGCGCGCGATTGGCTTCCTTGAAGTTCCCCTCGGCGCGAAGAGCCTCCACCAACGTCGTGTACGCCGCGGCGGCGACCACTTCGGTGGGCTTGTGCTTGAGGATCCGGCGCGCCACCCCGATGGCCTCGCCGTTCAGGTCGAGGTGCGAGCAGAGCAGCGCATACGGCATGAGGATGTTGACGTTCTCCGGGTCTTCCTGCGAGGCGCGGCGGTAGTGATCGAGCGCCTCGACGTAGTTGCCGTTCGTCGCCAGCGCTTCCGCTTCGCTCAGCTCGGCGGCCGCCGGGCCTTCGACCGGAACGTGTCCGGAGATGCCCTCGTAGATCTTGACGGCCTGCTGGTACTCCATCTTGTTGGGATTGAGCTCCAGCGCTTCCTGAAAGCACTGAATGGCCTTGCGGTTCCAGTTGCGGTCGAGATAGCAGAGGCCGAGGTGATAGATGGCTTCCTCGAAATCGGGATCGAGCTTGATCGCTTCCTGGAACGAGCGGATGGAGCGCTCGAGCTGCCCCTTCTCGTAAAAGATCGTGCCGAGGAGGTAGTGGGCCTGCGGGATTGGCTCGAGCTGGACGGCCTTCTCGAGGAACTTCTGCGCGCGGAGGAGCTTCCCCTTGCGGGCGTAGATCGCGCCGAGCGAGAAGTACGGGAGGAACGACTCCTGTGAGATCTGAATGGCGCGGCGGAGCCAGCGCTCGGCACCCTTGAGGTCCTGCCGTTCGTGCAGCAGCACGCCGTAGAACACGGCGGCATCGAAATGATCGGGCTGCACTTCGAGCGTCCGCTCGAGGTACGACTTGGCGCGATCGAGATTGCCGCCGTTGAAGAACATCTCGCCGAGGAAAAAGCTCAGCTCGTAGTTGTCACGGTCGAGACGGAAGGCCTCTTCGAGCTGCTTCATGCCGCGCTCGGGATCGAAGGCGTCGAAGGCCGACTCTGCGTCTTTCATCAGCTGCTGGAAGCGCTCCCGCTTGTCGCCCCGGAAGAGCGAGACCATGCGGTCGCGCCGATCCGTGAATCGCGCCTTCTTGTCGAGAGCGAGCATCTGCTCGCCCATCTTCGATTCCCACAGCTCGACCACCTCATCGGCCGACACCATGTTCTTCTTCTCGAGGATCTCCTTGACCGAGAGCAGACCAGTCTGGTTGATGAAGATGGCGCGCTCATGCTTCTGCACGGCGTCCAGCAGGCCGCGCAGCGTCTCGGCGGAACGCTTGATGATCTCTTCGAGCGCGGAGACGCGCTCCAGAAGGTGCTCATCGAGCGAGACGTCTTCGTCGTCGTCGTAATCCTCGGTCTCGTCCTCTTCGAAGGCGGTCACCCCGGAGAGGACCAGCAACTTGTTCTGACAGCGAAAGCAGAATTCGCGATCGTCGTCGTTGTAAGCGCCGCAGGTCTGACAGAGCATCGTTGGTTTTGGGCCTTTCGGCGCGTAACAACATCATCCCGCCATGAAGTATGTCAACTCGGCGTGTAGCGAGTAGCGTGTGGCGTGCAGGAAGACCGTAGGGCACGGCTGCGCCGTGCCGAACCCCCGTGGGTGGGCGAGACCGGCGGTAGCCTCCGGCCGGGCTGAGCGGGCAACGCCGCGTCCGCTATGGCGTTCCCCTGCTCGCCACTCGCTTCTACTTCGCGTACGAGTAGAACCCTCGCCCGCTCTTCCGCCCCAGCCAGCCCGCATCGACCATCTTGACGAGAAGCGGACACGGCCGGTACTTCGGGTCCCCGAAGCCTTCCTGGAGAACGCGGAGGATCGCCAGGCATACGTCGAGGCCAATGAAGTCGGCCAGCGTCAGCGGGCCCATCGGATGGTTCATGCCGAGCTTCATCACGCCGTCGATTGCCTCCGGCGTGGCAACGCCTTCGTACAACGCGAAGATGGCTTCGTTGATCATCGGCATCAGCACGCGGTTGGCGATGAAGCCGGGGTAGTCGCTCGCTTCGATGGGTGTTTTTCCCATCTGCTTCGCCAGCTCTTCGACGCGTTTGTACGTCTCATCCGAGGTGGCGATGCCGCGGATGACCTCGACGAGAGTCATCACCGGCACCGGATTCATGAAGTGCATGCCGATGACTTTGTCGGGACGTTTCGTCACGGCCCCGATCTTGGTGATGGAGATCGACGAGGTGTTCGACGCCAGGATGCATTCGGGCCGTGTGATCTCATCGAGCTTCTGGAAGAGCGAGGTCTTGGCGGCGACGTCCTCGATGATCGCTTCGACGACGAGATCGGCATCGGCGGCATCGGCGACGTCGCTGCTGACGCGGATGCGGCCGAGGACGGCCTCCTTCTCGTCGGCCGACATTTTCCCCTTGTCGACACCGCGCTGCAGGTTGGCCGAGATGGTCCTGGTGGCGCGGTCGAGGATCTGCTGATTGACGTCGATCAGAGTCGTCGCGAATCCGGTTGCAGCGGCGGTGTGAGCGATGCCGTTGCCCATCGTGCCGGCACCGACGATGACGATTTTCTGCATGGTTGTTTCTCTCCGTAAAGTGATTTGAGAGCCGGGGGCGATGTGAGAAGCGGGGGTGAAGGTAGCGGATCACGGCCGCCAGCGACAGTGAACGTTGTCACGTTGCCCGTGGGGGTCACGGCGCGTAAGATCATCGGGGTCCCAGGGGAAGAGAAGTGGCCAAGTGCTTCATGTGCGGTGCCGTCATTGCGCAGGGCATTCTCTGTGGCAATTGCGACGTGCCGCGACGGCCCAGGCGGCCGGCCGCCGAAGAGGCGTCCGCTCCGCCCCAGGTGACGACTCCCGCTCCGCCGCGCCCCATGGCTCCTCCTCCGGGCGGTCCTTCAAACGGTGGCGCAGAAGCGCCGCGGGCGCGGTCGGGGTCGTCCGCCGCCCCGGCCATCGAGCCGTTTCCGAAGGCTCCCGTCGTGCAGTTTCCCGTGGAAACGGCGTCGCTGGCGATCACGAGCGTCGTCGATCTGCTCATCGCCGCCAGCGTGCCGGCGATTCTCGTCGGCCCCGATCGCAGTGTGAAGTTCGTCTCCGAGACGGCGAAAGCTCTCTTCGGCACGATGCAGAGCGAGCTCTCCACGCTGTCGTTGATCGAGGCCGCCGCCGGCGTGCGCGTCGGCGAGCTCTCCACGCCGGCAACCGCCGGGATTCGCATCCGCGATCGCAGCGTCCTCTACGCCCTCGTGCCGCTTTCCGGTGGTGCCAGCGGCGCCGTGCTGGTGTTTCGCTATACCGATTCCTCGATGCAGGCCCATGCACCATTCGTGACGTACGTCCGTGAAACGGTGTTCGATCCATTGCGATCGCTCCGGGATTCGCTGTCGTCGCTGGCGAACACGCGAGGTTCGGCGGATCCATCGTTGAGCGACGCCGCTGCAGCAGTCGAGCAGGTGCTCTCGTCGCTGGAGATGGCGCCCGGAGTCAGCGAGCGCGCGGCGCCAGCGCCCGCGCCGACAGTGAGCGATGTGGTTCACCGAGTGGCAAAACGATATGAGCCGTATGCGGAGCTCAAGGGCATCCGGCTTCAGGTGGACGCGCAGGAGTTGACCGAGCGCTTCGGCGACCACGAGCGCCTCTCCGCTTCCCTCGGCATCCTCGTCGACAATTCACTCCACTACGTCGCCGCCGGCGGTCAGGTCGTGATCGGCGTCCGCTGGATGGAGCACAAGGGCAAACCGCTGCTGCTCTTCTTCGTCATGGACAACGGTCCGCTGGTGCCGGACGAGCTACGGCACGAGATCTTCGAGCACGGGTTCATCTGGAACCCGGCCGGAGGTCGGAGCGGGCGAGGGCTGTTCAAGACGCGCGAGTTTGCGATGGCGCACGGCGGGTCGGCGTGGGTGGAGTCGCGGACCGGGAAAGCGTGCACGTTCTTCCTTCGCGTCAGGCCAGAGGGTGTGGAGTAGAAGTCCTGAGTGGAACGCGTAACTCAGGACTCAGCACTCAGGACTGAAAAGGGAAGCGGCGGCGCCTGCCGGCGGTTTTCGTGAATGATATGCGTCGCGCGCTGCTCGCATTCACCGTCTCTCTTTTGCTCGTCGCGCCACTTGCGGCCAGCGACATCACGGTCCAGTCGGTCATCGACGCGATGAACGTCAGTCGCGGGCGGCATGCGCTTCCGCTCCTGCGCGAAGACTCCCGCCTCGACAAGGCCGCGAATGACCGCATCGTGGACATGGAAGACTTCGCGTACTGGGCGCACGAGTCGCCGGATGGCCGCTCGCCGTTCACATGGCTCCGGCCTGCCGGATACGACTACCGGACCGCCGGTGAGAACCTGGCTGCCGGCTTCGAGACGACAGAGCTTCTGATGCAGTCGTGGATGGAGTCAGCGGGCCACCGCGCGAACATCCTGTCGCCGGAGTACGCGGACTGCGGCGTGGCGGTCATCGACGGCTCCACGCGCGGCCGGGCCACGGGAAAGTCGATCATCGTCCTCTTCGGGCGTGCGAAAAGTGCCGCGATGGCGACGGCTACGAAGTAGCACGCAGCGCGGGGCCAAAGGGTCACAGGCCTCGATGTCACGGCGATGGCCTCAACGTAAGCGACCGTCATCTGCTGAGCAGGTGTGGCACAGACACTCTTGTCTGTGCCTTCTGCTTTTCGACTGGCACAGACAGGAGTGTCTGTGCCACACACCGAACCGCGTGCTGCCTGTGCCACCCACCCACGGGAGTTCGACACGGCGCAGCCGTGCCCTACGGCGAGATGCTTGTGCCGCGCGGGGCTGAGGGATACCGGTGACCCGGTGACCGAGTCGCCACGCTCACGCTACGCGCACGCTTGGATCGACCTCACGACTCCACGCGCTCATGCCGCCGACCAGGTTCTTCACGCGCGTGAAGCCCTGACTGAGCAGATAGTGCTGCGCGTGCGCGCTGCGCGAACCGGAGCGGCAGATCGTCACGAGATCGCGGTCGCGCGGGATCTCAGTCAGCCGCTTCGGGATCTGCTGCATCGGGATGTGCAGCGCGCCTTCGATGTGGCCGGTGTCCCACTCGTACGTTTCGCGCACGTCTACCAGAACGACCTGGCCGCCGTTCGTCAGCTGTTCGGAAAGTTGTTTCGGTGTGATGTTGCTCTTGTGCATGGGATCGCAAAATCCTTCGTAGTCGATCAGCTCTGTCACCGGATCGTGCGCCGAGCAGTTCTTCCGCAGCTTCATCTCGCGGAAGGTCATGCCGAGCGCGTCGAACAGGAGCAGACGGCCGGTGAGCGTATCGCCGATTCCGGCAACCAGCTTGATGGCCTCAGCTGCCTGAATCGTGCCGACCACGCCGGGTAATACTCCGAGAACCCCCGCCTCTGCGCAAGAGGGAACGAGGTGAGGCGGCGGCGGCGTGGGATAGAGGCAGCGATAGCAGGGGCCGTTCTTCTCGTCGAAAACCGACACCTGCCCCTCGAATCGGAAGATCGAGCCGTAGACGTTCGGCTTTCGCAGCAGGACGCAGGCGTCGTTGACGAGATAGCGGGTGGCGAAGTTGTCTGTGCCGTCGACGATCACGTCGTAGCCGGCGAGGATGGCGAGCGCGTTCCCGGAGGTCAGGGCCGTCTCGTGGGTCTCGATGGCGATCTCGGGATTCAGATCGTGCAGGCGGGCGGTTGCTGCCTCGAGCTTCGGCCGTCCGACGTCGCTCGTCCCGTAGAGGACCTGCCGGTGGAGGTTCGTCGCGTCGACTCGGTCGAAGTCGACCAGACCGATGCGGCCGACACCCGCGGCGGCAAGGTAGATCGCCGCCGGGCTGCCGAGTCCTCCCGCGCCGACGACGAGAACGGAACCGTTCTTCAGGCGGAGCTGCCCGGCCTCGCCGAGCTCCGGCAGGATCAGGTGGCGCGAGTAGCGCGCGCGTTCGGAGGGAGAGAGCATGGGCTTGTTGAGTTGCTCAGTTGCTCAGTTGCCCGTCCCGCTCGCCAACTGAGCAACTGAGCAACTGAGCAACTCAACAACTGGAAGGGCGGACCAGTCACGGTAACAGCCGGGACACGATCTCCTGAATCTTCCTGCCGTCCGCACGCCCTTTGAAGCGCGCGGTCGCTTCCTTCATCACTTTGCCCATGTCCTTCTTCGACTGCGCACCGGTCGCGGCCACGATCTCGCGGACAGCGGCTTCGAGCTCCTCATCCGGCAATTCCGGCGGGAGATACTCCTTGAGCATGGCCATCTCCGCAGCTTCCTTCGCGGCCAGCTCGGGGCGATTGCCCTTCATGTACTGCTCGACGGACTCCTGCCGCTGCTTGACCGCCTTGCGGATGACGGACAGAACTTCTTCGTCGGTCAGCTCGTGACCGAGGTTGATCTGCTCGTTCTTCACCGCGGCCTGAAGCATACGCAGGTTCGAGGTGCGCTCAGCGTCGCGTGCCTTCATCGCGCTGGTCAGGTCGGCGCGAATCTGCTCGCCCAATTTGCCCATGTTGCGTTCACTCCTCGGCACATTCTATTCTCCGGCGCCAATGGCGCTCGACGTCGCCGCACTGCTGCGCGAAACCGGTGCGCTGCTCACCGGACACTTCCGCCTCTCCTCCGGCCTTCACAGCCCCAGCTACGTGCAATGCGCGCTGCTGCTCGAGAACCCGCGCAATGCCCGCGCCATCGGGCAGGAGCTCGGCGGCAAGCTGCGCGGCTTCGGCGCGAAAAGGATCGTCGCCCCGGCGCTGGGCGGCGTCATCATCGGATACACCGTCGCGGAAGCGCTCGGTCTGCCGTCGATTTTCACCGAGAGGAAAGAGGGGCGGATGACGCTGCGTCGCGGCTTCAGCATCGCCGCGGACGAGCGCGTCATCATCGTGGAAGACGTCGTCACGACCGGCAAATCGACGCGCGAGACTGCCGACGTCGTGCAGAAACACGGCGGTGCCGTGGCCGGCTTCGCATCGATTCTAAACCGCAGTGGCAAAGCGAATCCGTTCGCTCCTGCGCTCTACCAATCGCTGCTCGACCTCGATCTGGAAACCTACGACGAGGCGGGCTGCCCGCTCTGCAATGCAGGCGTTCCGCTGGATGCGCCCGGATCGCGCTTTACGAAGGCATGAGGCATGGGATATGAGGCATGAGTAGGAAACACTGCATGTGCATGTGCTACTCATGCCTCATATCCCATGCCTCATGCCCCACTCCGTCATGACAGAAAAGATCGTCAGTATCGCCGGCCAGCAGCACGAGCTTTCCGTGGAACGTGACGGAAGCCACGTCCTCGTCGGTGAGCACGACATCGAGGTTCTCGCCCTGCGTGATCGCGAAGCCGAGATCCGCGTCGGCGGCCGCAACTACAGCGTTCCTTTCGTCATCGACGGCTCACAGATCAGTTTTTCGTTCGATGGCGAGATCTACTTCGCGGAAGTGGCGGACAAAGGAGCGCGCGGGCGCAGCCGCCATCGCGAGCAGTCGATGGCCGCACCGATGCCCGGCCTCGTGCTGAAGATTCTCGTGGAGAA
>JADGOA010000154.1 GCA_017883215.1 Thermoanaerobaculia bacterium
CGGAGACGCGGCCCGGCGCGCGAGAGGGATCTGGAGCATACGCGCGCGAACTCAACAGCAGATGGTGAACGAATTGGCGGGGTCGGTCCCCTCGCCCCGTGCGGGTCTGTTCAGCGCGGTCGCCCAGTTGGGAGCACGGGGCGAGGGGACCGAGGGCACACTTGCGAAAGGGAGGGATCCTGACCTGGCGCGAAATCCCCGGATTCCTCGCTCGGGATCACTGAACGCGAGACTTGACTAGATACGCATAGAGAGAAAGGCCAAACTCCAGGGCGTGCCGCACCTGCCAGGGCACGACGCTGCCGGACGCGATCTGAACCGGTGGCTGCGCGCTTCGCGCTTGCCGCCGGCTACCCTTCAGCGGCCCTGCCGGGCCGCTCATCTGGACAGTGCCAGGCATCGGGATAGACTTCGCGCGAAGGTACGGTCTGGGGAGGGTTGCCATGTCGGAGCTCAGGTGCTTCCACGTTGACGCGGGGAAGGGGCTGCATCGCCTGGCCGGCCTCGAAGAGGCCCTCGTATCTGTTCAGGCCGGGGGTTACGTATGGCTGGATCTCTTCGAACCGACCAGGCAGGATCTTGATGCCGTCGCCAGGCCGCTGGGAATCCACCCTCTCGCGGTGGAGGACTGCCTGGACGAGGATCAGGTCCCGAAGATCGAGGACTACCCCGGCCATACTTTCGTTCTGTTCAATCGCTACTCGTATGCGGACAGGACGCTGATCGTCGACGAGATCGATCTCCTGCTCGGGAAGAGCTTCCTCATCAGCGTGAGCGGCCACCGCGGTGGTGGTCGGAGGAATCTCGAGAAGGCCGAGGAGATGGCGGGCCGCGAGATCGGGAACGTCGAGAAAGGGCCGGACTTCCTGCTTCACGTCATCCTCGACCATATCGTCGACGGCAAGATGCCGGCCATCGAAGCGATCGAGGAAGACATCGAGGCGGCGGAGGAGGGGATGCTGCAGGATCCAGCGGCGTTCAAGCTCGAGACCCTGGTGGAGCTGCGCCGTAGCCTGCTCTCTCTGCGAAAGAGCTTGTTCCACGAGCGAGAGATCCTCGTGAAGATCTGCCGCAAGGATTCGCCATTCATCTCCGAGCTCGCCATCTACCACTTTCGCGACATCTACGATCACCTGACGAAGTTCTTCGAGACCTGCGAGATGAACCGGGACATCCTGACCAGCCTGATGGAGATGTTCCTCTCGCTCATCAACAATCGCATGGCCGATGTTGCCAACAGAACCAACATGTCCGTTCGAAGGCTTACGCTCATCACCACGGTGTTCATGCCTCTGACCCTGCTTGCAGGCGTTGGTGGGATGTCCGAGTGGAGCATGATGACGGGGCCCCCGAACTGGAGGATCGCGTACCCGCTTTTCCTCCTCGCCATGGTGGTCATCGGAGGCGCCAACTACTACCTCCTGAGGCGGATTGAGCGGCAGGACGAGAATCGCCGCATGGACCGCGCGTAGGTGGCCGCCTCGCTTCCAGGAAACTCCCAGTGTTTATGCGGGTTTCCGAGCCCGAGCCCCGAGCCCGCTTCCGAGCCCGAATCCGGGTGAGAACTGCCGGGCTCGGGCTCGGGCTCGGGTGCGGGCTCGGGGCACGTGAGTTTCTTCACTCAGGCGCAGCGCCCGCGCTGTGAAAAGGCTCAGGATGACGGAGCATCGCGTAACAAGAAGCAATATGACCAATCACGTTCGTCTCTGAGCAGTGCGTTCCGACGGAGCGCCTCTGGTCACCATCCGCCGACGCGACAGTCCTTCGACAATCTTCTTGCGTTCTTCCGGACTTCTTCCGGCGACCGGCTCCAGACTTCAACCATGGACGGAACCGTTGCCATCGCGCTGCCGGCGGATACCGAGTCCGCACGAACGGCATTGCTCCACGGCCGGCGGGTCGCGCACGAGTTCGGCCTGTCGTGGTTCGCGGTGTTCATCGAACGGCAGCGCGACACATCACGCGGAACCGTTCCGGCGCTCGCCGCGCTCGTAACCGCTCAGGGCGGCAGTCTCCAGCACGCGCAGGGAGATGACGTGGCCTCGGCCGTCGTCGAGATCTCTCGCAATGCGCGTGCTCACGTTCTCGTGATCGGGCCGTCCCGCCGGCCCCGCATTCTTCGCCGTCTCATCCGCGGCACGACGGAGCACATTCTCCAGGCCAGGCGTCCGTTCGCCGTGATTGTCGCGGGCAAGAGGATGGCCAGTTGACCGAACCGCAGCACGGCCTCTCGCCCATCAGACGCATCCGGCGGCTCATCATCGGTCCCCCGCGCGACGTCAGCGATCCGCAGATCTTTCATCACGTTTCGTTGGTCGCGCTGCTCGCCTGGATCGGGCTCGGAGCGGACGGCTTGTCGTCGTCTGCGTACGGACCGGACGAGGCCTACAGGACCCTCGGCCCGCACGCGAGCCTGTCGATCATCATCGTGGCGATGACAGTGGTGACGATCGCCGTCATCTCGATCGCTTACTCCAACCTCATCCAGCACTTCCCGGGCGGGGGCGGCGGCTACCTCGTGGCCACGAAGCTTCTCGGCAAACGCGTTGGAGTCGTCTCCGGATCGGCGCTTCTGGTCGACTACGTGCTGACCATCACGGTCTCCATCGCCAGTGGCTGTGATCAGTTGTGGTCCTCCTTCCCGCTTCACTGGCAGCCTTACAAATTGCCGGCGGAGTTCCTCGTCCTTGCAGCGCTGGTGGTCCTGAATCTCCGGGGCGTCAAGGAGTCGGTGAACGTGCTCGCGCCGATCTTCGTCGTCTTCGTCATCGCGCACGTCGTGACCATCACTTATGCCATCGGGGCTCATTTCACCCGCCTGCCCGCGGTATTCCACAATGCGCATGCCGACTTCACCCAATCAGTTCACACGCTGGGGTGGATCCCGGTGATCCTCATCCTGCTGCGCGCGTACTCGATGGGCGGAGGCACGTACACCGGCATCGAGGCGGTGTCGAACGGCGTGACCATCCTGCGCGAACCGCGCGTGCGCACGGGGAAACGGACCATGGCGCTGATGGCCGTATCGCTCGCCTTCACGGCTGGCGGGATCATGTTCGCGTATCTGCTCACGAACGCGCGCCCGGTGGAAGGCAAGACGATGAACTCCGTCATGCTGGGTAATCTCTTCGGGGCATGGCGGTTAGGCGGGCTTCCGGCGGGGGAAGTGTTGGTGATCGTGACCCTGGCCTCGGAGGCGGCGCTGCTGTTCGTGGCGGCCCAGACGGGCTTCCTCGATGGCCCGCGCGTGCTCTCCAACATGGCCATCGATTCGTGGATGCCGCATCGTTTCAGCCAGCTTTCGGACCGGCTGGTCACGAAGAACGGCGTGTACATGATGGGAATCGCCGCGGCCGCGGCGCTCGCGTACACGCGGGGCAACATCGGCACCCTCGTGGTGATGTACTCGATCAACGTCTTCATCACCTTCTCCCTCACCGAGCTCGGGATGTCCCGTCACTGGATTCGCGATCGGGCCAAAGAGCCCCGCTGGAAGAGTCAACTGGCCATCCACGGCACAGGACTGGTCATGTGCCTGAGCATCCTCACGGTGACGGTGTTCGAGAAGTTCTCTGAAGGCGGGTGGATCACCGTTCTGATCACCAGCGCCACGGTCACGCTCTGCTTCGCAATCCGAAGGCACTACGACGACGTCCGCAACAGCATGCGCCGGCTCGACGAGATCCTCCTCTCCCTGCCGATGCCGGAGACGATCGAAGCGGTCGTTCCGTCGCCGCTCGACACCGGCGCGCCGACGGCCGTGATCACGGTTTCCACGTTCTCCGGTTTCGGCCTGCATCAGATCCTGTCGATTCACAAATCGTTTCCGAACTACTTCAAGCAGTTCCTCTTCGTGTCGGCGGCAGTCGTCGATTCCGGCAATTTCAAGGGAGTCGAAGAAATCGACCACCTCGAGCGGACGACGGAAGAGGACCTCAAGAAGTACGTTGGATGGGCGCAGGCGCATGGATTCAAGGCCGACTACCGGATGGGTATCGGCACCGAGGCCGTGGCGACAGTGGAAGAGCTCTGCCGCGAAATCTCGGAACATTTCCCGCACGCGCTCTTCTTCATGGGACGCCTCATATTCAGGGAAGAGAAGTGGTACCACCGCCTGCTGCACAACGAGACCCCGCACGCGATTCAGCGGCGCCTGCAGTTCCAGGGGATTCAAGCGATGATTCTGCCGATTCGCGTGCTCACGGAGAAGTGAAGGCCGCAGGTTGCAGTGATGGCGCCGCGCGGTCATGATCATCTCGTGAAGCCAGGGGAGCTCACCACACTCGCTGTGTGGTCTCGATGGGCCATCGCCCTCGCCGGCATCGCAGCGATGACCGCGGTAGGGCGGCTGGTCCATCTGAATCCGACCACGATCGCGCTTGCATACCTGCTGGTCGTCCTCTTCACATCGATCTGGGGCGGCCTGATTCTCGGCGTGGCGATGTCGATCGTTGCCACCGGGTGCTACAACTTCTTTTTCCTCCCGCCGGTCGGGACCTTCACCATCGCCGACCCGGCGAACTGGATCGCGCTCGGCACGTTTCTGGTGGCGTCGATCGTGGCGAGCCGGCTTGTGGTGATGGCCAGAGAAGAAGCGGCGGAGGCCGAGGCGCGGCGCAACGATATCGAGGTCCTGTACAACCTCAGCCTCGATCTCTTCACCGCCACGAACCGCGTCGGTGCGCTTGGCGAAGCGGCAGGGCGGGCCCTGGTCTCCATCGGCGCCCGCGGGGGTGGGTTGGTTCTGTTCGGTGAGACGTACTACCGGCAGAACGTGATCTCATGGATTGGCGAAAAACCGGACATGGTGGAGGACCTCGTTGCCGGCATCGGGCGCCACAACAACATGGTCGAGATTCCGGCGCCGTTCGGGCGCGATGTTTACCTCCCGCTCGTGGCCGGCGGCCGGCCGACCGGCGTGCTGGTTGCGCGCGGCGTGACGGCGCCGCGGCGCGCGCTGGAGTCCGTGGCAGCGCTCGTCGCGCTGTCAGTCGAGCGCGAGCGCTTCATCGCCGACAACACCCGCCTGCAGGCGCTCAAGGACAGCGATGCTCTAAAGACCTCGCTGCTGCGCGCCGTTTCGCACGACCTGACGACGCCGCTGACCGCGATCATATTACAGATCGACGCGATGAAGCGGACTCTCGGCGACCCAGACGCGCTTGCCCGCGTCGCCAGCGTGGAGGCGGAAAGCCGCCGCCTGCAGCGGCGCATCGGCAATCTCCTCGCGATGGCGCGGCTCGAGTCGGGCAAGTTCGTCCCGCATGCAGAAGCCACGCCCGCTGCCGACCTGTTCCACGCCGCACGCGAGAATCTCAGCGGAATCCGCGAGCGCCGAAGGTTCGATGTCCAGGTCTCGCCCGACTGTCCCGACGTCTTCGTCGATCCTTCCCTGGCGCTGGAAATGATCACGAATCTGATCGAGAACGCGGATCGCGCGTCACCCCCGCACGAAGCGATCGAACTGGTGGCGCGCATCCACCCGCTCGACTCCACGAAGGTCAGGCTCGAGATCCTCGACCGCGGCCCGGGGCTGCCTGAGGTTTCGCCGGATGCGACGGCGCGGATGGATGCGGAGAAGGAAAGCGATGTTCCGAGTCGCGGTCTCGGGCTGGAGATCGCGCGAAGCCTCGCCAGCGCGAGCGGAGGCGCGGTATCGCTGAATAACCGCGGCGGCGGCGGAGCGGTGGCGCGCATCGACCTGCCGGCGGCAGTAGTCACTGAATCGGTGGTGCAGTCATGAAGGGACACGGGAACAAGATTCTGGTGGTGGACGACGACCTTACCATCCGCTCCACGCTGGAAACGGAGTTGCGCGCCGAAGGTTACGAGGTCCACGCCGCAGCGAACGGGCTCGAAGGCGCCGAAGCGTTCGCCGCGAGCGGAGCGGACATCGTGGTCACCGACCTCGCCATGCCGGTCGCCGACGGCTTTCGCCTGATCAGCGGCATCAGGAAAGCGAGCGCGGTGCCGATCATCGTCCTGTCGGTCCGCGGCGGCGAGTCGGACAAGATTCGCGCCCTTGACATCGGCGCCGACGATTTCGTCGTCAAGCCGTTTTCCATACCCGAGCTGCTGGCGCGGATTCGCGCACAGCTGCGGCGCAGCGGAGCGAGCGCGCCACCGGCAGTGCTGGAGTTCCCCGAGCTGACCATCGATCGCGAGCGGCGGAAGGTGTTGCAGGGCGGCCGCGAGGTGAAGCTCACTCCGACCGAGTACGCGCTGCTCGAGCTGCTGACGATCAATGCCGGCAAACCGGTCACCATCGACGAGATGATCGGCTCGGTCTGGCGCTCGGCACCGGGCACGACGCCCGACACGGTGCGCGTGCACATGAGCGCAATGCGCCGGAAGCTCGAGCCCGACCCATCGAACCCGCGATACGTGATGACAGAGCCGTGGGTCGGCTACCGTTTCATCGCCGAACCGCTGTAGGCCCTGATCCTCTGCTCCGCTGTCGGGAATGAAGCCGCGAGTCTTGTGGACAACAGGCTCCGCCGCCCGAAATCTTTGTGAATTCTTCAACCTTCGATCCGAGATTCTTTCGACGGACCTGAGTATGTTTGAGCAGAAGCTATGAACGCCGTCTCTCCACAACAGGTTTCTGTCGGGAAAGCGAGCGGATTCTTCAAAGCGCTGTGGCCGACTCTCTTCTGGCTGGCCGTCTTGACGGCCTTGGCGATCTCCCGGCCCGATCCGCGCTTTGCTGGAACCGCCCACAAGGGACAGATCATGCCGGCAGCGCCTCCTGCGTCGACAGCGGCAGTCCGCCCGTGCCGGTGAGTGTTCAGCCTCAGCTCGTTAGACGGCGATCTCGCAGCGTTTCCAATCTGAGCGCCTCACGTCGTCATCACCTCAGCCGCCTGAGCAGACACCGCGCGACGACAGGGTGTCAACACAAACCCAATCCCGCGCGCCTGAAACGCGACGTCGATTATGCGCGATCTTTTGAAAACCTTTTGCCTACCGCAATCACTTCTTTCGGCCCGGTTTGGTATACCTGCACGACACCTGCGATCGCCGCTTGTTATCGAGCGGTGGAGGTTGGCAGTTTTATGAATACACCGAGGCAGTGGGGGGCAACCAGGGCGCCGTGGTTTCTCTGGTTCGCCATGCTTTCGTTTCTCTCGCTCAATGCTCACGCAGACGACTCGCCGGCTTCACCGCCGGTCGTGATCAGTGGTTTTGTGGATGGGTATTACGCCTGGAACGACAACCGGCCGGCGTCGCACAAGAGCTTCGTTCCCGGAACAGGAACCAGTGCCGAGCACGCCGACGAATTGGCGTTGAACCTCGTTGCGATCGAACTGGTCCGGCCAGCGAAGCCGGTCGGCTTTCACCTCTCGCTCGTCGCTGGCGACGGCGCCGATGTCGTCCACGCCGGCGAGCCGGGCGTCGAAAGGCATCATCGCATTCGCAATCTCTACCAGGCGTCCGTCTCGTACTCGAAGCAGAAACTCAGTCTCGAGGCAGGGGTCTATCCCTCGCACATCGGCTTCGAAGGGTTTTTCTCGAAAGACAACTGGAACTACACGCGCGGATGGCTCGGAGAGCTCTCGCCGTTCTACCAGACCGGCGTCAAGGCGAGCTACGCCTGGAGTGATCGCTGGTCCGGCCAGCTGCACGTCCTGCAGGGGTGGCAGCTGATCCACGACAACAATCGGGCGAAGAGTGTCGGGACGCAGATCGCGTATTCCGGCGATCGGCTCGGCGCGTCGTTCAACACGTTCATCGGTCCGGAGTTGCAGAACGACAATCGGGACGTCCGGTTCTTCGGGGACCTCGTCGCCACGTACAAGCTGACGCCGAAGCTGACGATCGCCGGCTCGCTCGATCGCGGCCGGCAGCAGCTTCCGACCGACACGAACGCGAACTGGCTCGGCGTCGCGGCCTTGGGGCGTTACGCGTTCGACGAGCGTCACGCGGTGGCGGCCCGCGTCGATCGGTTCCGCGATCCCGATGCCGGGATCAGCGGCACGGCGCAAACCATGAGCAGCGCCACGGTGACATACGAATTTCGGGCCGCGAAGCACGTGATTCTCAAAGCTGAGGCACGCCACGATCACTCCACTGCCGATGTTTTCGATCGGCACGACGGCAAGAGCAATCACCAGAACCTCGCCATCATCGGCGCGGTCGTCACCTTCGGAGGCCAATGATGCTCGATCTCATCTTCATCGTTCTAACACTCGTGCTGGTCGCCGTGAGCGTCGCCTATACACGCGCCTGCGATCGAATCTGAGGAGACGACCACCATGTTCGAAACCGTCGCTGGATTCATTCTCGCGCTGCTGGCGCTGATTTATCTCCTCTACGCGCTGCTGCGGCCCGAGGAACTGTGAGGCGATCATGACCTGGATCGAGATTCTCAAGATTGCCGTCTTCTTTCTGCTGCTTCTGGCCGTGACAAAGCCCCTCGGCCT
>JADGOA010000155.1 GCA_017883215.1 Thermoanaerobaculia bacterium
TCCATCTCCGCGCCGCCGCCGACCAGCACCACGCCGGAGCGGATCTCCTTGTCCAGGCCGACCTTTTCCAGATCGCGATAGACGAGCTTGGCGATCTCCGCAGCCCGGGGCTCGAGAATCCCGGTGAGCTCCCGCTTGGTCAGGATCTTCGGCGCGCGGCCTCCGACGGTCGGCACTTCGATCGGATCGTCTTCGGTGACCAGCGAGCCGAGGGCGCAGCCGTAGCGCTTCTTGATCCGCTCGGCGTCGTCCATCGGCGTGCGCAGCACGACGCTGATGTCGCTGGTGAAGTGACCGGCGCCGACCGGCAGCACGTTCGTGTGGACGACGTTCCCCTCGAGAAAGACGGCGTAGTCGGTCGTCCCCGCCCCGATATCCATCAGCAGCACGCCCATCTCACGCTCGTCCTGGGTGAGCACGGCCTCCGCTGCAGCGAGCTGCTCGAGGACCAGCTCCTGCACGGCGATGCCGGCCTTGTTCACGCAGGTGAGGATGTTCTGGTCGTGGGTGCGCGCCCCGGTGACGATGTGAACGTTGGCCTCGAGCCGCGTGGCCGTCATGCCCAGCGGGTCGTGGATACCGTCCTGTCCGTCGACGACGAACTCGCGCGGGATGACGTGCAGGAGCTCCAGCTCGCCGGGGACGTTGATCGACTTGGAGGCTTCGATGACCCGCTCGATGTCCTCACGTCCGATCTCTTTGTGCTTGCTCATCACAGAGACCACCCCGCGTGAGTTGACCGAGCGGATGTGATCGCCGGCCACGCCGACGTACACCGACTCGATCTGCAGCCCCGCCATCACCTCGGCTTCGTCGACGGCCTTCTTCACCGCGTCGATGGCCTGGTCGAGGTTGATGATGTTTCCGCGGCGCGTGCCCTTCATCGGCGATGTGCCCTTGCCGATGATCTCGATCTGGTTGCGATCGTTGATCTCTCCGACGAGGACGCACACTTTCGACGTTCCGATGTCGAGCGCGACGACGTAGTTTTCTTCGGTCCTGGCCATGGTGCCTCTCCTTCGAGCGCGAAACCCGGTTCGCGCTCAGTTCGTGATCTGTATCGTTCCCGTGCTGTGCGTGGGCGGAGTCACCGCGACGGCCGCCTTCATCGGCTTGACGACGACCCGGTCGGCGAAGCGGAGGTCGGCGTATTCGATCCCGCCACGCGTGAACTGTTCCGACTGTGCGATGGCGTACAAGGCCCGCCATTTCGGCGCCGCGTCGTCGTCGTTGACGTAGATGAACGCGCCGAGCTCGCGGTCGAAGATCGAAAACCCGCGCGGTGGAACCGGATGAATCTCGCCGATTCGCGAATAGAGCAGAGGATCGCGCTGCTTCAAGGTCTTCAGAAACTCCATGGTCCGCAGCAGCTCCGCTCCCGCGGCGTCGGCGACGATGGGAAGATCGTCGTCTCCGACGGCCGGCGACAGCTCCGAGAGCGTCACTCCGGCCGCGTCGACGTACTGAAACCCGGCACTGCCCCGCAGCAACGCTGCCGGCGTGCGCTCGACGATGTTGATCCGCAGCGTGTTCGGCAGCTTCTTCTCGATGGCGATCCGCTGAATCCAGGGAAGGGAGCGAAGGTCGTGCTGCACGCGGGCGATGTCGATCCTGAAAAGATTCAGGCCGGCGTAGTGCTTCGTCACGCCCTCAATGGCCGCGCGCGGCGTGTGCACGGCCCCGGCGAACTCGATCTGCCTGACGGCGAACCGGGTATCCGACTGCGTCTCCCGGTAGACCCATACGGCGCCCGCGATCAGCGTGCCCGCGAAAAGGACGTTGCGGGCCAGGACAGCCATGCGCGTCAGCTGGATGCGGCGCTGGTTGCGCCGGATGCGGCCGAGGTCCGCCGGGCGGAGAAAGCGGTGGGTGGTCTCCACGGCCACGCTCACACCATCCCCCCGATGTCGACGGCGCTGCGCACGAGCATCTCCGCGATCTCGTTCACGTCGCCGGCACCCATGGTGATCAAGATGTCGTGCGGTTGAAGGCGCCGGCGCATCTCGTTGTAAATCTCGTTGTTGCTGCGATCGAGGAACTCCACGAACCCCGGCGCGGCGTCGGCGATCATCTTCGCGGAGATGCCGGCCACCGGCTTCTCGCGCGCGGCATAGATCGGCGCCACGATGGCGACGTCGGCCGTTCGCAACGCGCTGGCGAAGTCGCCGGCGAAGTCGCGGGTCCGCGAGTAGAGGTGCGGCTGAAATACCGCCACCACCCGGCGGTCCGGAAAGCCCTTCCTCGCCGCGGCCAGCGTGGCCCGGATCTCGGTGGGATGGTGCGCGTAGTCGTCGACGATGATGGCGCCGGCGTAGTCTCCCAGGATCTGGAAGCGGCGGTCGACGCCGAGATACTTCGCCAGAGCGGCCCCGATGACGGTGGGATCGATCCCCAGCTGCAGGCCGACGGCGATCGCGGCGAGAGCGTTCCGGATGTTGTGCTCGCCGGGGACGAAGAGCTTGAAGAAGCCGGAGCCCGGCACTTCGAACGACGAGCCCCGATCGTGAAAGCTGATGCGAGTAGCGGTCAGGTCCGCTCCCGGGCTGAGGCCGTACCGCACCACGCGGCACTGGCCGGACATCGCGTCGAGCAGCCGGACCACGGCGGGATCGTCATGGCAGGCGATGAATACGCCCCCCGGACGGATGCCGTGGACGTAGACGCGGAACGCTTCCACGATCGCCTCCAGGCTGCCGTAGTACTCGAGGTGATCGGCTTCGATGTTGGTGACGACTGCGATCTCGGGATGAAGCTGGTGGAACGTGCGGTCGTACTCGTCGGCTTCGACGACGAGGTACTCGCCGGCGCCCGCTTTGGCGTTGGTGCCGTAGTTGCGGATCATCCCGCCCACCAGCACGGTGGGATCGAGACCGGCCTCCTCGAGGATGGTGGCGATCATGGCGGAGGTGGTGGTCTTGCCGTGCGTGCCGGCGACACCTATGGCGCGCTTGCGGTTGGCGATCTCCCCCAGGAGCTCGCTGCGCCGGACCACGGGAATGCCGGCTGCGCGGGCGGCGTCGATCTCGTCGTTCTCTCCGCGGACAGCTGCGGTGACGACCACGAGGCCGGCGCCGGCCAGGTGCGCGGGGTCATGGCCGAAGAGCACGCGAACTCCCCGGCTTTCCAGCAGGTCGGTGACCACAGATCGTTTCAGGTCGCAGCCGGAAACCGTCCGGCCGGACTTCGCCAGAACCTCCGCGAGGCCACTCATTCCGATTCCGCCGATGCCGACGAAATGGACGGTTTTTATGTCATCAAAATTCATTCTGACTTGTGGCGTCGTTAATTAGAATTTTAGTTTTCGTAAAGCAGTAACGCAATTAGTTTCTCTGAATCGATTCCAAGTAATCGACGATCATTTTCGTCGCTTGCGGAGCGGCCAGCGCACGCGCCGCCTCTCCCATCCGCCGGGCCTTTTCCGGATCGGCGGCGATGCTGCCGATGGCCGCCGCCAGACGTTCCGGCGTCAGCTCCGCTTCGGTGATGACCACCGCTCCTCCGGCGCGCTCCACGACCCGGGCGTTCAGCTCCTGATGGTTGTTCGTGGCCGCCGCGAACGGGACCAGGATGGCGCCGCGCCCGATGGCCGCCAGCTCCCCGATGGTCATGGCGCCGGCCCGGCTCACCACGAAGTCGGCGGCGGCGATCTGATCGACGATGGGATCGAGGTAAGCGACCACCTGAGCGCTGGAAAAGGCGGACGTCCTGTACGCCGCCTTCACCCTCTCCAGCTCCTTCGGGCCGGTCTGGTGGACGATCTCCAGCCGATCCTTCAAATGCGCGAGGAAGAGCAGCCCGCCGGTCATGGCCTCGTTGAGGACGCGGGAGCCCTGCGACCCGCCGAAAAGGAGCAGGCGCTGTCTGCTGCCGCCACGCCCGTCCTTTACTTCGAAGAACTCCTTGCGCACCGGATTTCCGGTGACGAGGCCGTCGCGCCGGCCGAGGCGCGGAAGGGCGTCACCGAAGGCGACGGCGACGGCCTTCACGAACTTCGCGAGCATCCGGTTCGTCAGTCCCGGATAGGCGTTCTGCTCGTGAATGACGGTCGGAACGCGCCGCAGCCATGCCGCGAGCAGCACCGGGCCTGAGGAGTAGCCGCCCACGCCGAGCGCCACGTTCGGACGATGGCGCCCGACCACCCGCCACGCCTGCAGGAAGCCGAGCGGCAAACGAAACAGGTTCCTGAGGAGCTCCAGCGCACCTTTTCCCTTCAGGCCGCCGACGGAGATGAACTCGAGGGGAAAGCCGGCCCTGGGGACGATGGTCTTCTCGAGGCCGTACTCGGTGCCGACGAAGACCACCTTGCGCGCGGCGTCGCGAGAGAGGAACTCCCGAGCGATGGCGATGGCCGGGTAGATGTGGCCGCCTGTCCCGCCCCCTGCGATCATGAGGGTGTCAGGCATAGGACACCTCGGCGGGTGGGCGGGTGGCGAAGAGGCGGATTGCCGCGACATGACCAACAGACCGTAGGGCACGGCTGCGCCGTGCCGAACCCCGGTTCATTGCCACACCGACTGCGCATCCAGAACGACGGCCGCCCACCCACGGGAGTTCGGCACGGCGCAGCCGTGCCCTACGGCTCGTTGCACGCGCTGCGCTGGAGGATCGGCTTGCCACCCACCCCGCATCCAGCTTTTTTCCGCCGATCATCACGCCCGTCACGCCCATCCGTCAGTCCTTCAAGTCGATTGTTGCGAGAGATTCAGAAGCACGCCGACGCCGATCAGGCTGGCGATCAGCGACGAGCCGCCGTAGCTGACCAGAGGCAGTGGCAGCCCTTTCGTCGGCAGAAGACAGAGTGCGACGCTGATGTTGATCAACGCCTGCGCGGCGATCATCAGGGTGAAGCCGGTGGCGGCGAAGAAGGCAAACCGCTCCTGGCTGTACCGCGCCACTCGGAAGCCTCGCCAGGCCATGAATGCGAATGCCCCGACCAGCAAGAGCGAGCCGATGAGCCCGAGCTCTTCGCCGATGATCGAGAAGATGAAATCGGTGTGCGGCTCCGGCAGGAAGAAGAGCTTTTGCCGGCCGTTGCCGATCCCCAGTCCCTTCAGCCCGCCCGTGCCGACGGCGATCAGCGACTGCATGGCCTGAAAGCCTTTCCCCTGCGGGTCCTTCTCCGGATTGAGGAACGTGAAGAGGCGGTCGCGGCGATATGCGGCACCGAGCGCGAGGGCCATGACCCCGGGAATGAGGGCGATCGAGAAGACGGCGATCCGCCGCCAGGCGATTCCGGCCGCAAACACCATTCCGGCGGCGATGAGGACGAGCGTCGCGGCCGTGCCGAAATCAGGCTCGAGGAGAATCAGGCCGGCCACCAGCGCCAACACGGAGCAGAGCGGCAGCAGCGTCGTGGTCAGCTCGTCGATCCGATCCTCCCGTTTGGCGAGGAACTGGGCGAGGAAGAGGATCAGCACGGGTTTGGCGAATTCCGACGGCTGGAACTGCAGGTGCGACAACACGATCCAGCGATGTGTGCCGTTGATCGGCCGCTGGAAGAGCGCCGCCACGAGCGCCAGCATCACCAGCACCATCAGCAAGCCGATGATGCGCTGGTTGGCGAGACGGCGGCCGTCGACGTGCATGAGGAACAGCATGAACGCGCCACCGATGATCAGGAACACGCACTGACGCGTGAGGAAGAGGTACGGATTGGCCGCACCGAACCTCTGCGTGGCAATGATCGCCGACGCGCTGTAGATCATCACCAGGCCGATGACGACGATCAGCATCGCCGCGCCGAACAGCCAGGTGTCGTATGTGAGTTTTTTGCTCATGGTCGGACGAGATCGCGGACCGCAGACCGCAGACCGCAGTTCCCGCCCACCCCGGCGGGTAAGACTGCGGTCTGCGGTCCGCGCACTGCGGTCTGCTCTTCGGTCATCCCAGCTTCCTCACCAATTCCTCGAAGTGCTCTCCCCGATGCTCGAAGTTGCGATACTGGTCGAAGCTCGCGCAGGCCGGCGAGAGGAGCACGGTCTCTCCCTCCCTGGCGTTCTCAGCGGCCCACTTCACGGCTTGCTCCATGTCGCCCGCGGGAACGATCGTGGCCGCTCCGCCGAGCGCTTCTTCGATGCGTTGGGCCGCTTTCCCGATGGTCAGGACGGCGCGCGTCTTCTCCCGCACCAGATCGCGCATGCGCTCGAACTCCCCCGCTTTGTCCTTTCCCCCCAGGATGAGCAGGACAGTGGCGGGAGGGAAGCTTTCGAGCGACTTGAGCGTGGCGTCGACGTTGGTTCCTTTGGAGTCGTTGATCCAGCGGACGCCGTTCCTCTCCCGCACGGCGACCATGCGATGCGGCAGTCCCGTGAACGTGCCGAACGCGATCTGCACGTCGACGTCGTCGACACCGGCGGCCCTTGCCGCCAGCCACGCCGCCAGTGCGTTCTCGACATTCGCCACTCCCTGGAGCCTGAGCGAGGTGCGAGGCATGCGCCGCTCGTTGCCGTCGATGCGGATGACGAGATCCTCACCGTCGAGAAAGGCTCCTTCCTCCACCTGCTGCGCTGCCGAAAAGCGCCAGACGCGCGCGCTCGAATGGCGTGGCGCCGAGCGGCGCTCGCTGGCGTTCACGATGGCTACGTCGCCTTCCTGCTGATTGCGGAAGATGCGGTACTTCGCCGCGGCGTAGGCGTCGAGGTTCGGGTAGCGGTCCATGTGATCGGGAGTGACGTTCAGCAGCAGCGCCACATTGGCGTGGAACTTGTCGACGCTCTCGAGCTGAAACGACGAGAGCTCGAGGACGTACGTGCGCGGCTTCTCCAGATCGAGAGCGCGGATCAGCGGCTCGCCGATATTTCCGGCCACGACAGGCTGGCGGCCGGCCACCTCGAGAATCTCGCCGATCAGAGCGGTCGTGGTCGACTTGCCGTTCGACCCTGTCACGGCGATGACGCTGCCCTGCAGGTGGCGAGAGGCGAGCTCGATCTCGCCCACGACGGGAATGGCGTGCGAGGCGGCGTGCTGCAGCAGCGGAATGGTGGCCGGGACGCCGGGGCTGAGGATGATCTCGCCCACGTCTTCGAGCAGGCCGTCGTCGTCGCGGCCGAAGGCGCGCTCCACCCCGCGGTCGAGCTCATACGACAGCTCGGGCTCGGCCTTGCTGTCGGCCAGCAGCACGCGCTCTCCGCGCGCGGCGAGAAAGTTCGCCGCCGCGATTCCGGACTTGCCGGCGCCTAGTACGAGAGTCCTTTTCATTCGTTGCCCAGAACCTGGTCACGAGGTCACGAGGTTTCGAGGTTGCGAGGTGCTGCGGTCTTCACCTCGCAACCTCGTGACCTCGCAACCGGTCTATCTCAATTTCAACGTCGCCAGACTGAGCATCGCGAACATGATGGCGATGATCCAGAAGCGGACGACGACTTTCGTTTCTTTCCAACCGGACAACTCGAAGTGGTGGTGGATCGGCGACATCTTGAAGACCCGCCGCCCCGTCAATTTGAACGAGGCCACCTGGATGATGACGGAGAGCGCCTCGATGACGAAGAGCCCGCCCACCAGCACCAGCAGGATCTCCTGCTTGATCATCACCGCCAGGCAGCCGATCGCCCCGCCTAACGCCAGCGAGCCGACGTCGCCCATGAAGATCTCCGCCGGATGGGCGTTGAACCAGAGGAAGCCCAGCGAGGCTCCCACCATGGCGCCGCAGAAGACGGCCAGCTCGCCGGTCTGCGGCACCCAGGCGATGCGCAGGTAATCGGCGATGCGGAAGTGCCCCGCGGCATAAGTCAGCACGGCGTACGTTGCGGCGGCGATGAGCGTCGACCCGATGGCCAGGCCGTCGAGGCCGTCGGTCAGATTCACAGCGTTCGACGCGCCGACGATGACGATCATGATGAAGGGGATGTACAGCACGCCGAGATTCAGGACGACGCGCGCCAGGAACGGAAACGTCAGAACCGTCGAGTAGTTGTTGTGGATGCTCGGCAGGTAGGCGATGGCCAGGCCGGCCAGCAGGGCCACGCCGAACTGCGCCGTGAACTTCTGCTTCGCCGTAAGGCCGAGGTTCCGCTTCCTGGCCAGCTTCAGGTAGTCGTCGAAAAAGCCGATCGTCGCGTACGCGAAGGTGACGAAGAGAATGATCCAGATGTAGGGATTGAGGATGTCGGCCCAGAGGATCGTCGGAATGAGGATGGCGACGTTGATCAGGATGCCGCCCATGGTGGGGGTGCCGGCCTTCTGCTGATGCGATTTCGGCCCCTCTTCGCGGATGAACTGGCCGATCTTGATGCGGTGCATCCGCTCGATCAGCCAGGGGCCGAGAATGAAGGAGATGAGCAGAGCAGTGAGCGCGGCGAACGCCGTCCGGAAGGTGATGTACCGGAAGACGTTGAAGCCGACGATCACGTCGCGAAGCGGATAGAGGAGGTAGTAGAGCATTA
>JADGOA010000156.1 GCA_017883215.1 Thermoanaerobaculia bacterium
GAACCTACCCGCTCCCGTAGTAATGGCATCGCGACGTGCACGTCTCTTCGATGGTGACGCGATGAAGGCCAGGGACGTTCGGCTCTACGTGCTTCCAGATCCACATGGCCACGATCTCGGCGGTGGGGTTTTCCAGCCCTTCGATCTCGTTGAGGAGATAATGATCAAGCCGGGCGACGATCGGGTCGACGGCGCGTTTGAGCTCGGCGAAGTCGATCACCCAGCCCGTGGCCGGGTCGATTTCTCCGCGGACGGCGACCTCGCCGCGAAACGAGTGACCGTGAATGCGGCGACATTTGTGTCCATCAGGTACATTGGGCAGCCAGTGGGCTGCCTCGAACCGGAAATCTTTGACGAGCTCGATGGCCATTTTCGCCAGTTTAGCGTGAGCGATAAACTGCGGAACATCTTTTGCTCGAGAGCAGTGAATCATGGCTAGCAACTTCGCAGCGCAGACAGAGCGGTCGATCGGACAGATCGTCAAGGATCTGACGGCCGACTTCTCCACACTTTTCCGCAGCGAAGTCGCGCTGCTCAAGCTCGAGTTCAAAGATACGGTAGGCAAGCTCGGCGGCGGAGCGGCCATGTTCGGAGTGGCGGCCTTCCTGGCGATCTTCGGCCTCGGATTTCTATTCGTCACCATCGTCCTCGGACTGGTGGCGCTCGGAGTCCCGGCCTGGCTGTCGACGCTCATCGTGACCGTCGTCCTGTTCGTCGCGGCCGGCGTGCTGGCGCTCATGGGGAAGAAGAAGTTCGCGCAGGTCAGCTTCGTCCCCACCGAATCGGTCCAGCAGATCAGGACCGACATCGACTCCATCAGGTCCGACATCAGCCGAGCGAGGAGCAGGGAATGAACGCCGAGGAGAAACAACAAATCGAACAGCAGATCGAGCGGGCTCGCGACGGGGTCGGCGACCGCATTGACGAGCTCGACCAGCGGCTGCGAACCACGCTCGACTTCAAGACCCTGGCCCGCGAGCACGCTCCCCAGATCATCGCCGGCGGTGCGGCGATCGGATTCCTGATCGGCTTCGGTTTTCCCAAGCCGCTCCGCCGCCTGATCCAGGTCAGTATCCCGCTGGCGCTGATCGCGTGGAAGGTCAAACAGTCGCGCGACAACCGGAACCATTACGAAGAGATCATCTAGCAGGCAGTTTGGGCGAGCGCCAGAACGATCGGACCGATGGGACGAATGGGACCGATGGGACCAATGGGACGAATGGGACCGATTCGTCCCACGGGTCCCATTCGTCCCATCGGTCCCATCCCCCAGCCTGGTCCACCCACCCGCTCACTTGATCCGCAAATACCTCGCTCCCGGCAACGCTTCCACCCAGCCGCCGAGCTCGAGCTGTAGCAGCGACTCGGCGATCGACGGCACGCCGCGACCGAGTTTTTCGGCTGCCGCGTCGACGTGCGTGGCCTCCTCGCGGCTGAGCGCTTCGAGGACTTCCCGCAGCGGCGGTTCGGGAAGCGCCGTTTCCTGCGGCTTGATTCGAGCGTAGCCGGGAATCTCGTCGATGACGTCGTTGGCATCGTGGACGAGTTTGGCCCCGTACTGGATCAGCCGGTGCGTCCCTTCAGATCCTGCGGAGAAGATCGATCCCGGAACGGCGAGGACTTCGCGTCCCTGCTCAGCGGCCATGCGCGCGGTGATGAGTGAGCCGCTGCGGCTCGTCGCCTCCACGATCACGACGGCGAGCGAGAGTCCGGAGATGATGCGGTTGCGCATCGGGAAATTGGAGGCGAACGGCGGCGTGCCTGGAGGAAACTCCGAGACGATCAACCCGTCGCGCTCCAGCCGCTGGAACAGCCGCTTGTGCGATCGCGGGTAGACGACATCGATACCGGTGCCGAGCACGGCGATGGTCGTTCCTCCGGAATCGAGGGCGCATTCGTGGGCGGCGGCGTCGATGCCGTAAGCCAGTCCGGAGACGATCACGAATTTCGCGTCGCGGGCGAGAGGTGCGACTATATGTCTTGTCGCATTCAGAGCGTAGGGTGACGCACGGCGAGATCCGACGACGGCCACCGCCGTTTTCTGCAGCAGCTCTCGGCGTCCCCGGACGTGAAGAGCGAGCGGTGGATCGATGATTTCGCGAAGGAGTGGCGGGTACTCGATGTCGGCGAGTGTGACGACTGACTCGGCGAGAGAGCGCACACGCTCCACGGTGACGTGTCGTAACGGATCTTTAACCAGTTCAGCCTCATCGAGTTCAATGTTCAGGAGTCCCTGCAGTGTTCTGGAAGTAGCATTGCAGGCGGCGGTCAGCGGGTCGAAATATTCAACTAACAACCGCGTCCGACACGGATTCAGGAACGGCAGCAGTGACCAGGCGATCAGCAGGTCGCGAAGATTTTCGGGCATGGCGTAAACGGCGCCGGCAGCCAGCGACGTCGTGCCGAAGAGGAGGACAAGTGCGGGAAGGCAATTATAGGCCCCGACCTTCGTCTCACCCAAGCCGCGGAGCGTCGTGCGGGCGTTTACGCCTGAAACGCGCGCTCGTGGCGATGCTCTGCTTCCTCGCGGTGGCCGCCTGCTCTCACGGACGCACCGACCTGACCAAAGCAAGCAGCCAGGATTCCTTTGGCGTGCAGATGGCGCGGATGAATCTGTGGCGGGAGGCGATGTTTCGCTTTCAGCGGGCGGTGGAGATCAATCCCGGCGAAGCCATGGCGCACAACAATCTCGCCGTCGCCTATGAAGCGAACGGCGACTTCGAAAAGGCGGCCAAGGAGTACCGCCAGGCGCTGAAGCTCGATCGCTCGAACCAGTACATCCAGAAAAACTACAGCCGGTATACCGAGTTCATGGCCCGCAACCGCAAGCGACAGCAGCGGGAGGAGGCGAAGGCCGCCGCGAAAGCGGAGCCGAGCGCCCCTGTGGCCGCAGCGCCGCCGGCCACGACCGTCGCTCCGACGGGGACGACGACGCCAACGCCCGTGAGTACGACTGCGGCCGGAGCGACGACGGCGACGCAGGCTCCTAAGCCGGCGGGCGCCGCGACGCCGACTGGCGCGGCAGTACCGGCGCCGGCGCCCAGCACACCGGCTCCGGCGACGACGACCCCTCCGGCTACCGCTACCGCCCCGACGGCGCCCCCGGCGCCTCCGGCCAGCGCGCCTACGGGAGCGACTCCGCCGGATCAGAAGCCGCCGGATCAGACACCGCCGGCCCAGAACCCGCCACCACCGCCGGCCCAGAGCCTTCCGGGAGACGCTCGATGAAACCGTTGCCGCTCATGCTGGCCCTGCTCATTCCGCTCGCCGCGAATGCCGGCGTCACCGAGGTGAAGTTGAAGCTCCCGGTGAAGGCGAAGCTCGCCCTCGCCGGCGACGAGAAGATCGGCATCGCGCCTTTCATCATCGGCGGCGGAGGCGAAAGGAAGAACGATCGCGCTTCGAAGGTCGATATTCAGTCGGAGTTTCAGCGCTACCTGAAAAAGCAGCTCACCAAGAGCACGAAGCTGAACGTAGTGACCGTCCCGGCCACGCGCCTTCCCGGCACGGACATGAAAGCGCTCGAAGCGAATCGTGATTACTGGAAGGAGCTCGGCGCGAAGACAGGAGCCGACTACCTCGTTTCCGGCATCATCGATTTCGACATCAACGACAAGTCGGGTTATCGCACCGAGGAGTACACCTCGCCGGCCGACGGGCGCACGTTCTACCGGCAGGTCCTGGTCGAGTCGACCGGCTTCGTCTTCGACATCGCCATCGTGGTGTTCAGCGCGGACACGGGCGAGAAAGTTCTGGAGGACAACTTCCGGGATTTCAAGGAATTCGATCAGCGGAACTACGACGAGCTGCTCGGCCTTTTCGAGAATCTCCGCTCGCTCGAGGCCCAGGTCGTGGGCCTGTTCATTCCGCAGGAAACGTCCGCCAGCCGCTACGTCTTTACCTATTAAGTCTCAGTGCATGCCGCACCTGACGCGGGAGTTCGGATGATTTCTCAGCGACTGCTCGAAAGCCCTCGATGGGAAACCGGCCAGCCTCGCCGCGCCGCAGTCCACTGATCGAGGAGGCATCTTGAAGCGTCTCATCGCGCTCTTCGTCCTTATCCTGCTCGCGCCGGCCGCCTATCCGTTCGGACAGAACAAGATCGTCTACGACAAGTTCAAGTGGAACATCTACCACTCGACGCATTTCGACATGTACTTCTACGATGACGAGAAAGCGTCGCTGCAGCGCGTCGTCGACACGGCGGAGAGCGCCTACGACGACCTGTCGCGAAAGTTCAACTTCCAGATCTCGAAAAAGATCCCGCTGATCTTCTACGCGACGCACTCGGCCTTCGAGCAGACGAACGTCGATCTGAACTTCATCCCCGAAGGAGTGGGCGCTTTCGCCGAGCCGAACAAGAACCGGATGGTGATCCCCATCGACACCACCGACGAGAAGCTCCTGCAGCTCATCCAGCACGAGCTCACGCACGTCTTCGAATACGAGATCCTCTTTCAGGGGAAATTCGGAAAGCAGGTCACGGCCAATCCGCCGACGTGGCTGATGGAAGGGTTGGCCTCCTTCATGGGGAACGACGAGGACTCCAAGGATCGCATGGTCCTGCGCGACGCGGTGGTGAACGACAAGATGCCGTCGATCACGCGCAACCCCACCGGGTACTTCGCCTATCGCTTCGGCCACGCGGTCTTCCGCTACATCCAGCAGAAATACGGATGGGAAGGGTTGCGCGATTTCATCTATGAGTATCGGAACACGCTCGGGAACTCGGTGGACAAGGCGCTGAAGCGCGCCTTCGAGGTCACGCCCGAAGAGTTCAACACGCAGTTCCGCACCTGGATGCGCAAGCAGTACCTCCCGGCGCTGATCGCCAAGGGCGAACCGATCGAGTACGGCGAGCCGTTCCGCATCAATCCCGAGATCAACAACAGCGACGAGATCTCACCGGTGCCCTCTCCGTCGGGTGACCTGCTCGCCGGATTCACGACCTACAAAGAAGACGTCGATGTGGCGATCTTCAAGATTCCGGACCGCAAGATGTGGCGGAATCTGACGCCGGGATACACGACCCGGTACGAGTACCCGATCGTGCAGATGTTCACGGTCGGGCCGGTCATGGGGCGCGATCTGGCCTTCGCGCCCAGCGGCGATCAGCTGGCGCTCTTCGTCAAGAAGGAGCGCGGTCGCAACCTGGTTCTCATGAACCCTCTCTCCGGCGCCATCGAGCGCTCCGTGGCCCTCGACGTGGAGCAGGAGCTCAATCCCACGTATTCACCCGACGGAAAGACGATCGCTTTCTGCGGCTTCCGCGGCAACCAGAGCGACATCTTCACCTACGACATCGCCTCCGGCACGGTCACGAACCTGACCAGCGACCACTTCTTCGACGCCGCGCCGACGTACTCGCCGGACGGCAAGTGGATCGTCTATTCATCGGTCGTAAACGGCTACGCCAAGCTGTTCAAGATCAACCCTGCCAAACCCGCGGAGCGGTACCAGATCACTACGGGCGACTGGAACGATACCGACGCCTGGTTCGCCCCGGACGGCAAGCGCCTCTTCTTCGCCTCCGACAAGCAGACCGGGCGCGAGATCGAGAAAGTGATCGCAGAGCGGATGGCCGCGGATCGTGCGCGCACTGACGACAAATCGCCGAAGCCCGATCCGACGAACTTCGCCGCCTACAACATCTACTCGCTGAATCTCGAAAACGGAGACCTGCTGCAGTACACCGACGTGGTCGGCGGCTGCTTCTCGCCGGTGGTCTTCACCGGTTCCAACAACAAGGAGAAGATGGTCTTCGCCTCGTACTACAAGGGGCAGTGGCGCCTGTTCTCGACGCCCACCGACAAGCCGCTGCACGCCGCGGAGAAGGTCTCCCTGCCGACAGCTCCGCTGCAGGCGCAGGACCGGAAGGCCTTTGAGCCGCCGGTCGAGGTGGCCATCGATCCGGACAAACTCGAGAAGCCGCACGGCTTCAAGATGTTCATCGAGGACGTCGATGTGAACGCCGGCGTCACTTCCGATCAGCTGTTCCTTTCACGTTCCGTGATCTACATGAGCGACATGCTCGGCAACCGCCGGTTCATCGCCGCACTCGATTCGGTCTCCTCGTTCTCGAATTTCGATTTCATCTACATGGATCTGCAGCGACGCTGGAACTGGGGCCTGCGGGCGTTCGACAATCGATCGTTCTACAACGCCAACCCGGTTCAGACCGACTTCCTGCAGCGCGGCCGCCAGGTTTACCGCGAGACCGGATTCCTCGGCCTGTACAGCTATCCCTTCAATCGCTACCACCGTCTCGACCTCGGCGCCGGCTACGAGAGCCGGCAGATCTCCTATCCCATCGCCTACGATCAGACTACCGGCATCTACACGTTCGCCGAATACCGCGACAAGTTCCCCGTGGTGATGTCGTCGTTCACCGGCGACAGCACGCAATTCAAGGAGTTCGGGCCGATCACAGGACGCCGCTACGAGCTGGGCGTTTCGTATGCCCCCGATCTGAAGAACGGCGGTACGCTCACCGCCGATTACACGGGCGACTGGCGGGAGTATCTGCAAATCACCTCGCGCATGCTTCTGGCGGGGCGCGTCTTCGCCGGCTACTCGACCGGTAACCTGTCGAACTTCTACTACTTCGGCGGATTGAACACCTTGCGGGGGTACGATTTCCGTTCGATCGTCGGCAACCGCGCCGCCTTCGCGAACGCGGAGCTGCGATTCCCGCTCATCGACGTCCTCGCGTTCCCGGGCTTCGCCATTCAGGGCATTCGCGGCAACCTCTTCCTCGACGTCGGCGGCGCAACCTTCGGCGGGCAGCCCTACCACTTCATGAGCGGCGGCAAGCTGCAGGACGGAAAGGCCGCCGTCGGGTGGGGCTTGTCGTTCAACCTCCTCGGAATGGAGCTCCACTGGGACTTCGCCCGGCGCACCGACCTGCGCCGGACCCTTCCGGGCGGAACTAAAACGAGCTTCTGGATCGGAGAGACGTTTTAGCTAATCTGTACAATCTCGCCCCGTGACCGCCACCACCGAGCTGCGCCGCTGGTGGGACTCTCTCCTCGAGGAGCCCCAACCTCTCGAGCCCGGCCAGAAACTCGCCGCGTGGCTCGTCACCATCGCCGTGGCCGTCACCCGTCTCTTCGCGCGCTCCAAGACCGCGTGGGACTGGGACGAGGGACTGTTCATGTCCGCCCTGCGCCACTACGACGTCAGGGCACACCACCCGCACCCGCCCGGATTCCCGCTCTTCATCGCCACCGGAAAGCTCTTCACATTTCTCGGCCTGAGCGAGTTTCACGCGCTGCAGACGATCTCCCTCCTCGCTTCCATCGCCATCGTTCCGGCGATGCTGATGCTCGGCCGCGAGCTGCGCGCCGGCTTCCGGCCGACGCTCATCGCGGGAGTGTTCCTGGCCTTCTTTCCGAATGTCTGGTTCTTCGGAGGGACCGCGTTCAGCGACGTCCCATCCATGACCATCGTCATCGTGGCGATGGCGCTTTTGCTGCGCGGATGCCGCAGCGATGCCGCGCTGTACGGGGGGGCGATCATGCTGGCCATCGCCGCCGGGTACAGGCCGCAGAACCTTCTGATCGGCTTCGCCCCCTCGATGGTGGTCGTCATTCGAGCGCTGCCGCGGCGCTGGCTCCAGGTCGTCATCGCTGCTGCCGCAGGGGCAGCCATCATCGCGGTGAGCTACGGCCTGGCCGCGCATCTGAGCGGCGGCTGGACGAGCTACAGCGAAGTCTTGCACGGACATCAGCGGTACATCGCTACAGTCGACTCGTACCAGAGCCCGGACCGCCCGCCGCTGTCGCAGATGTTCGACAAGTTCTTCATACGCCCCTATCGCCTGCCGGCCGCGAACGTTTTCGTGACGCTGCTCGTGACGATCGGGGTCGTGGTCGCGGTGGTACGCGTCCGCATACCGGCACTGCTGATGCTGGCCTCCGTCGGGCCGTTCTGCATCGTCGCCTGGCTCGTGCTCGACCGCTTCAGCGCGAGCCGTTTTTCCATCGGATACGCTCCACTCATGGCGTTGCTCGCCGCCGAGGGGCTGCACGCGCTCGCCGGGCGCACGCCGAGGATCGAGGCTGCCGTGGCGTTCCTGTTTGCGGCCGCCATCACCGTCTGGATCTGGCCCGCGCTGCGCGAGGTGCGGCGGCATCCGTCGCCTCCAGCCGTTGCCGCGGAATGGATCCGGAAGCACGTCGACCCTGCCACATCGAAACTCTACGTTCACATTTCGATGCGGCCCCTGATCGAGGGCCTGCTGCCCGGATTCCCTTACGTGAGCACCGGAGAATTGACTCCGGTGCTGACGGCAGCGAAGCGCGACAACGACGTGTTCGTCATCGAGGCAGCGAGCTCGGCAAAAGGGGCGCTCGTGCTGCGCCGGC
>JADGOA010000157.1 GCA_017883215.1 Thermoanaerobaculia bacterium
AGGTCGTCCGAATTCCATTTCTCGAGGCCTTTTCTTCAACAGTGGAATCCTCCAATACCCGAACCCTACAGGTAGCTCTCGGCGCCGATCACGGCGGCTTCGAGCTGAAGGAACAACTCAAGAGCTATCTTCGTGAAAAGGGACACGCTGTGCGGGACCTCGGCACCAACAGCAAGGAGCCTGTCGACTATCCGAAGATCGCCCACGCGGTCGCGGAGCTCGTCGCGTCGGGTGCGGTCCGCTTCGGGATCATGGTCGACGGAGCCGGAATCGGTTCGGCCATGACGGCCAACAAGGTGCCGGGCGTTCTCGCTGCCGCCGCATACAGCGAGGATCTGGCCCGCAACAGCCGCGAGCACAACGACGCCAACGTGCTGACGCTCGGCGCGGGTCAGGTCGACACGGAAACCGCCAAGCGCATCGTCGACGTCTTCCTCACCACCGACTGCACCGTCGACCGACACCGGAAGCGCGTGAACATGATCCGCGACTACGACAAGAAAGGACCTCGCGACGTGAGCCCCACAGACCTCTCTGCCGACGAGATCTCGCGCATCGCCGAACGCGTCAAGCAGCTGCTCCAGCAGGGCGGTTCCGCTCCGGCTGTCGTGGCTGCTGCGCTGCCGCCCGAGAAGCTGGTCAAGCTGATCGACCACACGGTTCTGAAGCCCGATGCCACAGCCGTGGACATCGAGAAACTCTGCAGCGAAGCGAAGGAGTACGGCTTCTATTCGGTCTGCGTAAACCCGACCTGGGTCTCCAAGGCCAGGGCGCTGCTCCGCGGGACCTCCGTCAAAGTTTGCGCCGTGGTCGGTTTCCCGCTCGGTGCGCAGGCGCCCGGCACCAAGACTCTGGAAGCGCGCCGGGCTCTCCGCGAGGGAGCGCAGGAAATCGACATGGTCATCAACATCGGCGCGCTGAAGAGCAAGGACGACATCCTCGTGGCCCGCGACATCCGCGGCGTGGTCGAGACGTGCGACGAAGCGCGCGCCCTCTCGAAAGTCATCCTGGAGACCGCGCTTCTGACGGACGAAGAAAAGGTCCGCGCCTGCCAGCTGGCCATGAAGGCCGGGGCCGACTTCGTGAAGACCTCCACTGGTTTCTCGAAGTCAGGGGCCACCGCCGAAGACATCGCCCTGATGGCCAGGACGGTGGCTCCGCGGAAGCTCGGGGTGAAGGCCGCGGGCGGCGTGCGGACGTACGCCGACGTGGTGAAGATGGTCAATGCCGGCGCGACGCGCATCGGCTCCTCCAACAGCGTTGCAATCTACAAAGAGGCCGTGCAGATGGCCTCCGGGAAGGCGTAACGAGATGGCAGAGCTCCGCTGCTACGTTTTCATCGACTCCCTCCAGCCGCAGTTCGCCTCGTTTCTCGGGACCGTGGCGCAGGGATTTCTCCCCGTTCCGGGGCAGGCTTCCCTGTTCGTCGAAGTCTCGCCCGGGATGGACATCATGCGGGTCACCGACGCCGCGCTGAAGGCGACGGACGTCAAGCCCGGCATGATGATCATCGAGCGTCTCTACGGCATGCTCGAGCTTCACTCCGAGTCGCAGGCTGATGTCCGGCAGGCCGGGCGCGCCATCCTCGAGCTGCTCGGACTCAAGGAGGAGGAGCGCATCAAGCCGGAGATCACCTCCAGCCAGGTCATTCGCAACATCTCCGACTACCACACGCAGCTGATCAACAGGACCCGCCACGGAGACATGATCGTGCCGGGGCAGACGCTGTATGTTCTCGAAGTGGCTCCGGCCGGATACGCCGCCATCGCCGCAAACGAAGCGGAGAAGGCGGCTAACATCAACGTCCTCGAGGTGCGCGCCTTCGGCAGCTTCGGCCGCGTCTACCTGGGGGGCGAAGAGCGGGACATCGACGTCGCCTACCGTGCCGCCGAGCTGGCGGTGGAGTCGGTCACGGGACGAAAAGGAAAGGCGTGACGAAGTCCTGAGTGCTGAGTCCTGAGTCCTGAGTGGGCCAGGTCTCGCCGCTCAGCTCGGACCGCCGAACTCTTGACACTCAGCACTCAGCACTCAGGACTCAGGACTCGAGAAATGTTCTTGGAGGAACAGTTATGACGGACGCACTCGGTATGATCGAAACGCGGTCGTTCCCGGCAGTGGTGGAAGCCGCCGACGCGGCGGTGAAGGCGGCTCGTGTGGAGCTGGTCTCGTACGAAAAGACGGGCGGCGGCTACACGACCATCGTCGTGCGCGGCGACGTTGCGGCAGTTCGCGCGGCGTGCGACGCGGCGCAGACGGCAGCAGGACGCGTCGGTGACGTCGTCACCGTTCACATCATCGCGCGGCCGCACGACCAGGTCGACGCCGTGATGCCGCTCGGCCGTACGCCGGCAGCCACGGGACGCGAGAAGAAGTAAGGACGCACTGTCCACAGAAGAATCTGAGATCTGAAATTGATGATTTATGAACCGTCCCAGGGGCGGGTAACTCATAAGTCATCAATCTCAGATCTCAGATCAAAAGGAGCGTCCATGCAACTCGCGAGAGTCGTGGGAACCGTCGTGGCCACGCGGAAGGAGCCGAACCTTCTCGGGCTCAAGCTGCTCGTCGTCCGTCCGATCGACGAGGAGGGGCGTGACGCCGGGAACGTCATCGTCTCCGCGGACGCCGTCGGCGCAGGGCCGGACGAGATCGTCCTGATCGCCGCGGGAAGCTCCGCGCGTCAGACGACGGCCACAGACAAGAAGCCGGTCGACTCCGTGGTCATGGCCATCGTCGACAGCTGGGACGTCGGCGACAAGCAGAAGTACAAAAAGTGAGCTGACCGATGAGCCGCCTGACCGACAGAGACATCGACGAGATCGCCCGGCGTATTGCGGCGGACATGGGCCGCGGCGGAACGCCCCCGGCGGCGTTCGCCGGCGTCTCGACGGCTCCGGAGTCCGCAGCCGCGGAGCCGGCGTACGAGGCGGGGCTCGGAATCTTTTCCACCGTCGACGAGGCCGTCGCGGCGTCATCGGTGGCGCAGCTGCTCTTCGCGGCGTTGCCGCTCGCGCAGCGCGCACGCATCCTCGAAGCCATGCGGCAGTCGATGCGCGAGAACTGCGAGGCGCTCGCCAAAGCGGCGCACGACGAGACGGGCCTCGGCCGGTACGAAGACAAGATCGTCAAGAACCGGCTGGTCACCGACAAGACCCCCGGCCTCGAGGATCTCGCCCCTACCGCGACCACCGGGGACCACGGCCTGACTCTGGTCGAGCCGGCGCCCTTCGGCGTCATCGGAGCGATCACGCCGGTGACGAACCCGACCTCCACCGTCATCTGCAATTCCATCGGCATGCTCGCAGCCGGCAACAGCGTGGTCTTCAACGTTCATCCTCACGCGAAGGGCTGCTGCATGCAGACCATCGCGCTGCTGAACAAGGCCATCATGGGAGCCGGCGGCCCGCCCAACGTGATCGCCGGAGTCGCCAATCCGACGATCGAGTCGGCCCAGGAGCTGATGCGCCACCAGGGCGTACGGATTCTCGTCGTCACCGGCGGAGGCGAGGTGGTGAAGGCCGCCATGAACAGCGGCAAGCGCGCCATCTGTGCCGGTCCGGGCAACCCCCCGGTCGTCGTCGACGAGACAGCCGACATCAACAAGGCCGGCCGCGACATCGTCCTCGGCGCGTCCACCGACAACAACATCATCTGCACCGACGAGAAGGAAGTGCTCGCCGTGGCCTCGATCGCCGACGCGCTCATCGCCTCCATGGCACGGCAGGGAGCGGTGGTCATTCCGAAAGACCGCCTCGGCGAGCTCGAGAAGGTCGTGTTCGAAGAGATGCGCGGTCCCCGTCAGAAGGGCCGCATCAACAAGACTCTGATCGGCAAGAATGCGTCCGTCATCCTGGCGAAGATGGGCATCACCGTGCCGGATTCGGTGCGCCTCGTGGTGGTGGAAGTGACCGAGGATCATCCGCTGCTGTGGAGCGAGCAGATGATGCCGGTGATGCCGGTCTGCCGCGTCTCCGACGCCAATCGCGCCATCGACCTCGCCGTGCAGGTAGAAAGCGGCAACCGCCACACCGCTGTCATGCACTCCAAGAATCTCGACAACCTGAGCCGGATGGCCAAGGCCAGCAACTGTTCGATCTTCGTCAAGAACGGACGCTCGCAGGCCGGCCTCGGCCTCGACGGCGAGGGCTACTGCTCATTCACGATCGCCAGCCCCACCGGTGAGGGACTCACCGGGCCGCGCACCTTCTCGCGCTGGCGCCGTTGCGTGCTCGTCGATCATTTCAGGATCACGTAAATGAAGAAGTCCTCGGCACTCGCGGTCCTCGACTTCAGCGACATTCCGTCAGGCGTGTACGCCGTCGACGCCATCCTCAAGAAGGCGCCGATCGCCTTCGTCCGCGCCGGTACCGTCACCCGCGGCCGGTACCTCGTCCTGTTCGGCGGATCGACCGCCGCCACATCCGAATCGCTCGGCGAGGCCCTGGCCACTACCGGCACCTCGATCCTCGATCATTCCTTCCTCCCCGACATTCATCCGGCGCTCTTCAGCGCACTCTTCGGAGCGCGGCACAAAACGACTGGATCGCTGCTGATCATCGAGACGGAGACCGCGTCGTCGATCGTACGTTCGGTCGAGGCAGCGCTGAAAGGAACGCCCGTCGAGCTCATCGAAGTGCGCCTCTCCGACAGCGGCCTGGACGGCAAGGGAATCGCGCTCATGGCCGGAACGCTCCACGACATCGAGGCGGCAGCGGTGCTGGCCGCGGCAGGTACGGGCGTCAACGCCGCCGCACCGAGGGGGTTCTCCTACCGGCTCATCGCCGCGCCGCACGACGTGCTCGAACGCGACATCGTCGCCGCCACGTGTTTCGACGCCGCCCCTCTCCTCGAACTGGACGGAGAGTTGGGCTGATGCTCCTCGGGCGCGTCATCGGAACGGTCGTCCCGTGCATCGTCACGCCGGGACTGGAGGGCGTTCCCATGCTCATCGTGCAGCCGCTCGACAAGAACCTCCAACCCAAGGGCAAGGCGCTCGTCGCCGCCGACTCGACGCGCATGGCCGGACCGGGCGAGCTCGTGTCATACGAGGGCGGCCGCGAAGCGGCGATGGCGCTCGAACAGACCTTCGTCCCCGTCGATCACGCCATCATCGCCATCGTGGACGGTGTCAATATTACGGCGGAGACGAAGCGATGATTCTCGGGCGCGTCATCGGCGAGATCCACGGCACGATCAAGCATGAGTTCTACGCGAACCGGCGGCTGCTCGTGATCGAGAAGACCTCTCCTTCCGGTGAGGCCACCGGCGATTACCTCATCGCCGTCGATTCCGTGGGCGCGGGCGCCGACGAGAAGGTTCTCGTCCTCGACGAAGGCAACGGCGCGCGCCAGGTTCTGGACTCGCCCGACGGTCCGGTCCGATCCGTCGTCGTCGGCATCATCGACGACGTGGTGACGTACTGAGCGCGGACCGCAGGGCGCACCTGTCATCGCTGAAACACGGAGTGCGGACGTCCTCGTCCGCATCCGCCGGGCGTCCCCGCCCGGCGGTATCAGCCACGAGAAGATTGCGAGAACAGTGTGTTCTCGCTGGCCGTATCAGCCACTAGAACGATCGGACGAAGACGTCCGATCGTTGCGGACGAGGACGTCCGCACTCCATGCAATTCGCACAAAAAAATTGCCCGTTCCCTGGCCGGGGGAACGGGCTCAGCGCGCTAGAGTGCGCCGTCTGGGTCGCTGGCAAAACTTCGGATCAGCGACGCTGTCAATGTAGGTCCGCGGCGGCGATTCGTCAGCATTATCGTGGCGGGTCCAGGTATGTCTCGGCGGGTGATTGAAGCCCTTGCGCATGCGCGGTGAGTGTGAGTGTTGCGTGCGTGTGCGTTGTGGAACGATGCGATCACCGTGTGGCACAGACACTCCTGTCTGTGCTCCTGCAAGACAAGGCGCACGCACAGACAGGAGTGTCTGTGCCACACACAGGCAGGCAGGATGCCCGCACTCCTACTTCACCTTCGTCCCCGCCGGGACCGACGGATCCACGGCCAGCAGCGACGGCTCACCGTCGATCGACGCAGCGAGCACCATCCCGTTCGATTCGATGCCCATCAATTTCGCCGGCTGCAGATTGGCGACGATCACGACTTTGCGTCCCACGAGATCTTCCGGCGCATACTTCGTCGCGATTCCCGCGACCAGCGTTCGCTCGCTGCCGCCGTCGAAGACCGTCATCTTGATCAGCTTCTTCGACTTCGGCACGCGCTCGGCGGCGCGGACCTCGGCCACGCGCAGGTCGATCTCCATGAACTGATCGATCGATACTTTGGCGATGCCCGGCGGCACCGCCTGGGTGGTCTCGATCGGCGGTCCCGAGTGCGGCGGTTGCTCCTTTGCGATCTCTTCGGCCGGCGCAGTAGTCTGCGCCGGCGGCGACGGTTTGCTCTCTTCCACTGGTTGCTCTCCTGATTTCTTTTCGGCGATTGCTGGATGCGTTCCGATGTATGCCGCGACATCCGCTCGCGGAAAGATCGCATCCGCGACCTTCACCGGCATATTGTTCGACAGGCCGCCCCACGCCAGCGCCTCGGCACCGATGGCGTCCGGATCGGCACCGAGACGCGAGAGCGCCTCGCGTGCCACGGTCGGCATGATCGGCGCCATCATCACCCAGATCAGTCGCAGAGACTCCAGCGTGTTCCAGATGATTCGCGATAGTGCTTCGTCCGGCCCCTTCTCCTTGAAGTGCTTCCATGGTTCGCGGCTGACGATGTAGCCGTTCACCGCCACGAGGAACCGGAACACGGCGTCCATCGCACGTTGGAACGCGAAGTCGTCCATGGCGCGCAGGTACTCCGGTATGACCTCCCGGGAGGCGCGAATGAGTTCGTTGTCGTCGCACGGAATCGGCGGCGTCTTCCCGCCGAAGTAGCTGTCGCTCATCTTGATGGCGCGAGACAGCGTGTTGCCGAGGTCGTTGGCGAGGTCGGCGTTGTAGCGGGTGAGAAAGCCTTCGTCCGAATAGTTCTGGTCGTTGCCGAACGTCATCTCGCGCACGAGGAAGTAGCGGAGCGAATCGGCGCCGAAATCGTCGAGGATGTTGTACGGCCGCACGACGTTGCCGAGCGATTTGGAGATCTTCAGGTTGTCCCGCAGCCAGAAGCCGTGGCCGACGATCCTCTTGGGCAGCGGAAGGCCCGCCGCCATCAGGAACGCCGGCCAGTAGACGGCGTGAAAGCGGACGATGTCTTTGCCGATCAGATGCACGTCGGCCGGCCAGTAACGGTCGTACCTGGCGTGGTCGCCGCTTCCGAATCCGAGCGCCGAGATGTAGTTCGTGAGCGCATCCATCCACACGTAGATCACGTGGTCGCGAAATCCGGGAAACGGAATGCCCCAGCTGATGGAGGTCCGGGAGATCGAAAGATCCTTGAGGCCCTGCTCGACGAAGGAGCGCACTTCGTTCATGCGCGTCGGTGGGAAGACGAAGTCGGGATTGCGGCGATAGTGCTCGAGGAGCGGCTCGGTGTATCGCGAGAGCTTGAAGAAGAGGTTGCTCTCGGTCGTCCACTCGACGGAATGGTCGCTGTCGTCCTTGCCGTCGTGAACCTGGTTCTCCGGGATGAATGTCTCTTCGCTCTGGCAGTACCAGCCGGAATGCTCGCCGAGATAGATGTCGTCGGGGATGCGCTCCTGGATGCGGCGGATCAGCTCGAAAACGCCGAGGCGGTGGCGCGGCTCGCTGGTGCGGATGAAGTCGTCGTAGCTGATGTTGAGGCGCCGGTCGATGTCGTGATGGGTCTTGACCACGCGGTCGGCGAGCTCGATCGGAAGGATGCCCTCCTTCGCCGCGGCGCGCTCGATCTTCTGCCCGTGCTCGTCGGTTCCGGTGAGGAAGTAAACGTCGTCGCCCATGCGACGCCGATGGCGGGCGATCACGTCGGCGACGATGTTCTCGTACATGTGCCCGATGTGCGGGTCGTCGTTGACGTAGTGGATGGCGGTGGTGATGTAGAACTTCTGTGGCATCGGGGGCGGGATTGTAGACCACGCGAGACGACCTGGCGACTGCGGGGCGTGAGGCGTGGGGTGTGAGGACGAGAGGCGCGGCCCGATACCAGACGCCTGGCAGACGCCGAAGGAGATCGAAGACTTGAAGTCACAATCTGTGACTTCAAGTTCGGGACATGGCGGAAGGCGGAAACCGCCATGGGTCTTCACGGAGCACGGAGCCATCATGGCGGCGAGGGTGCTCAGCAGCGCGCGGGCAGTGGAGATGAGCGTGTTCGTCGTGCGGGCGTTCATTCGCCTGAGACAGTTCGCGCGCGGCCACGCCGAGGCGTGAAGGAGATGTTTGCGGCGCTGCGCGCGCTGCTCGCGCAGCCCGAAAGGCCTCGCCG
>JADGOA010000158.1 GCA_017883215.1 Thermoanaerobaculia bacterium
GTTTCCGAGGAGGCGGTAGGCGTCGCTCGACTGCGGGTCGATCTCGAGGACCCGGTTTGCGGCCGACTGCGCGTTCAGGGCGTCGCCGCGCGAGAGGGCGCCCCGACCGAGAACGAGGTAGTCGGCCGCCGGGGCAGGGCTGGAAGCGATTGCGGGACCGGCCTTTCCGGCCGGGGAGAAGACGGAAGCTACGGGAGCGGTGAGCGAGGAGGACGACGCCGTGGAACCGCCCTTCGGAGCCTCGGGGCCGGAGGCGCGCACGCGGGCGGCCTCGGTGAACTTGCCCTGCCTCTCGTACGCCTGGGCGAGGAGATCGATCGCCTCGGCATCGAGCTTCTCGCGCGGCACGTTGTAGAGGAGGTCGTGAATGACGTCTTCGGTGTTGCCGTCCACGAGCTTCTCCTTCGCGACACGCTTCAATTCCCCGATGTCGGCGGAAGGCGGCATCGCAGCGACAGCCGCGGTGCGGACCTGCGGCTTCTCCGGCGAGCTCTTCCGGCCTTCGCGTTTTCTAGGCGAGAGCTTTGCATCGAACTTCGCCAGAAATCCGGCGTGCACGTCTTGTTCAATCCCCTTCGTGACGCGTGCCACGGACTGCTCCGCCGACACGGACACGATCGCAAAACGCGCGGAGCAGTTCTGGACGATCCGGCCGCTAACGATCTCCGGCACACAGAACTTGCCAATCATTCCCTTGCGAACCCCGGCGTCGGAGCCGGCGGAAAGAACGGCCGCATCCCCCGTCATGGACACGACCTGCTGCGCGTGCGCCGCGCTGCAGACGAGAGTGGCGCTTGACGCCAGGAGCAATACCGCGGTTCGCGTTCGACGATTCACGATTTAGCCCGATGACGACGGAGGTGGCGTCGTTGTCCACCACCTTCTATGTGCCGAGGCAGGCCTGCTTCGGCATGCACAGCGTGCCGCTCATCCCCACCCTTGAATGTTTGTCCGCGAATTACCGGCAGTCGCACTCGGGCAGTGGCGGGCGGCGGAGCGCCGCCGCGCACCGCGGCAATCCGATTCACGATCTCGCGCCCCGTCGAATAGGCGGCGGTCGCCACGGCGAGAAGGGCCAGGACGGCCGCCGCCCACATCGGACCTCGCCGGCGACTCGGCCGTACGTCGAGGACGAGCGCGGCGGCGGAGACGTTGTCGTCGCTGCCGTTCTCGATGGCGCGCCGGACAAGCCGCTCGACGGCGCCCGACGCACGGCGCTCCTCCGCCGAGATCTCGAGCACCTCCGTCTCACCGACGAAATTGAACAACCCATCGCTCCCGACGAGCAACATGGCTCGTGTCGCGCCCGGATGCGTGTGCGACGAGTGATACCCAACGTCAGGCCGCGCGTCGCCGTCTCCGAGCGCCCGGGAAAGGACATGGCGCTCCGGACTGCGTAGCGCCTCGAGCTCGGTCATTCTGCCGCTACGCAACGCTTCGCTGACGAGGCTATGCTCGGTCGAAAGACGAACGATCTCGTCCGGCAACACAAGGACAGCGCGCGAATCGCCGACGTTTCCAATCCAGATGTCGGTGCCGCGCGCCACCGCCGCGACGAGCGTGGTGCCCATCCCCTCGCGGCCGGGGGTCACGGCACCGCGGACCGCGGCATCGGCGGCTTCGAAGGCCGCGCAGAGCGAGCCGTAAGTGTCTTCTGCGCCGGATGCGCGCATTGCACCGAGGAATGCGCTCATCGCTGCCTCGCTGGCGACGTCGCCGGCCACGGCGCCGCCCATCCCGTCAGCGACGGCAACGACGTACGTCCCGCCGCCCAGCACGAGCGTCGCCGCACGATCCTCATTGACCGTGCGGCGGCCTCGGGTCGAGCAGCACGCCTGTCGCGAAGAACGCCGGCCGATCTCCATCGAGTCACCGGATGAGGTTCGCCGCCGACGGCGCCTCGTGGAAGAGCAGCGAGACCTCCCCCATTTCGACGCGGTCGCTCTCCTTTAACGGGACACTCTCGTTGACGGCCAGGTCGCGGCCATTGAACTTCGTCGGATTGCTGTCGTTGGAGGCGAAGTTTGTCAGTTGCGCCGACCCGTTGTCGAACGTGACCTTGCCCTGGCGTGAGGAGACCGTCGGCGCCTTGAGCTGAATGTGCGCGTATGGCCGTCCCGACGCGCGGCCGAAGGTCGTCTCGGCGCCGTGCTCGCCGCCCAGCTTATAGAAGCGAATCTGCTTGACGACATCGTCGCCGCTCACCACCTCGAACCAGCCGGGGAGGAGCTTCACGGTGTTCGGCGGCGGTGCATGCAGTTTGATCGTCTTCCCCTCGAGCACCTGTTCCGGCACGGGCGGCGCCTCGACCGGAGCCGCCGAGGCGATGCTGAAGTCGGTCGTCAACGCGTCGTCGGACCGCGACCGCGAACGGAATGCAAGGAAGAGCACGAGCGCCAGAATGATCGCGGCGGCGCCTCCGATCGTAACGTACATCAGAGTCGACGTACCTGCTTCTTTGGGAGTCGCGGCGATCGCAGGAGGCGACTGGGCGGCGGAAGGCTCGGATGCCGCGCTCGCCACGACCGTCTCGCCGGTTTGCGTGGCCGGCGCCGTCTCCTGAGCAGTTGCAGCATCCCGAGGCGGCGAGACGGTGTCGCGCTGCTCCAGGTTGATCCTCGGCTCGACAAACTTGGCCAACTCGAGTCGCGTCTCCTCGCTGACGAAGAGGTCCTTCGTTCTCGGATCTACCCCCACCGGACCTTCGATCGCGTACCGCTTGCCGACCGAGGGCGCTTGTTTGCTGGTGCGGACCTTGACGACCGAGCCCCAGTCGTCCTTGATGTAATAGAACTTAGTCGATGTCGTGCCGGCATCGACGAATTGCGTGACGAACCCTTCTATTCGGACAACTTCATTGAGATACGCCGCCACATTCGCCTTCATCAGCGAGATCCGCATCGGCTTCAGGTCGGCTTGGGCCAGCGCGGCAGCAGCGCACAAGACGAGCACCAGAACGACACTCACGGTACGAACGGTCTCTTTCATGATGACAATCTCCTTTTAGGGAATGAGACGACATTGATCGAACTAGTAGCTCCGATCGACACGAAAAGCTCAGCCAGTTCCGATGCTGCAACCGTGGCAGACTCGGGCCGTGAATCGCGATCCTTCTGTAGCAGCCACGCGCACAAGTCGGCGTACCGGCTGTTGACATGCGCGGGCAATCGAGGGGCTTCCTCCGTCTGCTGCGCTCGCATGATGTCGAACGGGTCGCGGCCGGCGAACGGCAGGCGTCCGGCGGCCATGAGAAACAAAATGATTCCCAGTGAATAGAGATCGCTGCGCGCGTTCACGGCGAGACCGCGGCATTGTTCGGGCGACATGAAGTGCGGCTTTCCGGCGATGCTTCCGTCCATCGTCATGCGCGACATGAGCTCCTGCCGGGCGATGCCGAAGTCGATCAGCACCACCACCGGAACGGACGTGAAGCGGTGGCCGCGGACGAGGAGGTCCCCCTTGCGAAGGAAGATGTTGTCGGGGGTCAGGTCGCGATGCACGATGCCGGCGCCATGGACGGCGATCAGGGCTGTGGCGATCTGATAGCCGATCGCGATCGACGTGAGCTCGTCGAGGACTGGCTCCCGGGTCAGGCGACTCTGCAATGTCTCGCCGTCGAGCAACTCGAGCGCGATGAACGGCCGGCCAACGATCGAGTCGTGCTCGCGCCCGTAGCGGAAGCACTTCACGATCGCCGCCTGCGCGTCGCCCTGCCCGATCGCCCGGAGCGCTTCTCCCTCTGAGAGAAACTTGCGGACCATATCGGGATCGGCAAGCCACCGGGCGTCGAGCACCTTCAGCGCGAGGTAAGTCTTATCGACGAGATCGAAGGCCCGGTAGATCGTGCCTACGCCGCCGCTGCCGAGTGTGCCGATTAGCCGGTAACGGTCGAAGTACCCCATCGTCTGTTCCGCGATCGGCAGTATCACGCCGGTCGAGGGTCGCGGCAGCGCCCTGCGACGGCCGCGGACTGTGACAATGAGGAGGAGGACAACGCTCGCCACCAGCAGCGTCACGAGTCCGATGAGCAACAAATCGATGGGCCGTTCGGTGGCGGCGGCGCGTTGCTGCAGCGCCACCGAGAGCTGCCCCCCTCCGGGGGCAACCGTCAAGGACGTCGACTGAGATTCGAATCCGCTCTTCCTCACCTCGATCGAATATTGACGGCCGGGAACCAACCGCAGCGTCGCGCGCCCGGCGATGTCGGTCACGGTGTCGCCGCCGCCGACGATGCTGACCGTGGCATCGGCCACGTTCGCGTCAATCGTGTAGTCGACCGCTTGTTGCGTCGGCTCCTTCGCTGAAGATCTCGGCCGGTCCGGGATTTTGAACGAGGGCAACGCGTTCAGCTCCGCGTCGAACGTCATGCCAGCCTTGAACGTCTCACCCTGATGATCGACGCGAACCTCGTGCGCCCCCGGCGTCCCGGAAACAACGACTTTTCCGTTACCGTCCGTCGTGCCGGCGAATGCGCCATCGACGTAGACCGAGGCGCCGGCGACAGGCGGATCGGTTCGCAGAACGTATTCGTCAACCGCCTTCGCCGCGCTGGTCCAAACGAACATCAGAACGAAGAATGCGGCGTAGCGAACACCAGCGGGAGTGACAGTCGCATTCATGGCTGCGAGTCACCAGCCCAACTGCTCATTTCACCTCGACCGTGTCCCCGACCACGACATCGTTGAGGCCGCTGACGGTGTCGAGCTCGATGTCCGAGTCATCTGGCCGCACATCGATCACACGGCCGGTGGCGATCGGCTCGCCGTTTCGAACGATCCGTGCCTGGAGGCCTGCACGTAGGCCGTATAGCGAGCCGCGGTTCCAACGGACGTACTGGCCTTCGACGCTTTGAACGCTTCCGCCCTGTGCGGCCTTGCTCACACCGGCCTTCTTGAGGTGGATGAGGGCGTCGGTTGACGTGTCGCGATTGTCCCCAGGCATCGAGCGGGGCTTGGCGATCACGATTTTGTCCCCGAGGCCAGCCCTGGCCGGGGCAGTAACATCTTTGTTCGTGAATGGCTTTGACAAGTGCGTGTCCGACGCCCCCGGCTGCAGCGCCTGTCCCGGGGAACCCTCTGATTTCGTCCCCGGTTCACTCGACGCGTCCCCGACTGAGCCTGCAGATGTAGCTCTCAAGATGTCGTCGGCACTCAGCGGCTTTTCATCGCTCGCATCGCCCCCCCCCGGCGGCGGGGTCTGTCCCGAGGAACCCGGTGCTTTCGTTCCCGGTTCATTCGACGCGTCCCCGCCTAGGCCTGCAGTGGCCTTCAAAATGTCGTCGACACTCAGCGGCTTTTCATCGCTCGCATCGCCGCCCTCCTGAGGCTCAGATGCTCGCTCCCAAACAATCCCGTCATCGTCCCTTATTGTGTCGCCAATGAAGCGAGCCTTTGTCTGGCCTCTAATCTGTGGAGATGTAAAAATGATCGTGTCGCCCTGGACCTTGTAGTTGCCACGGACACTGTGGCCGTCCTGAAGGAGGGAGCACACTCCATCGGAGCTGAGCTCGAGGAAGTCACCGCTCTTGCCTTTCCTTAAGTACTTTCCTTGTACGGAAGCCGCGTCGCCCTCCGCCGGCGGGCTCTCGTTACCCAAGGTAGCAGAGCCGGGGACCTGCTCGTCTCCGGGGCTAGCCTCCTGTCGGGTTTCCAGCACCTCCGCCACCATCTGCAGGACGGCATCCACAGGCGGCACCACCTTCTTCTGGGGAAAAGGGATCTTCAGGTCCGCGTAATAGCGGATGTCGTCGTAGGGATCGCTGTAAAGCTGGAAGACCACCCCGTCTTTCTGCACCGAGATCCCCGTAACCCAGCACGTCTCCCCAGCCACGAAGTTACGCGCCGGATAACCCGCGGACGTACCGTTTCCCGCCGTCATCATAGTGATCAAGAGATCCTTGCCGAAACCACCCCAGCCCTGCGATATCTTCCCGTTCTTGTACGTGTTCGACGGCGGCAGCGGCGACGCCACGCCATACATCAACAGACCTTCCTTGCGCAGCTCGACAACCGAACCAGCATCGACGATGTCTGAACGATCGGCTGCAGTCTTCGTCACAATAATCTGAGCGCTGAGCTGTTGAAAGATGGCCGCCCGATCGCCAGATTGCGCGGCCAGCCCAAGACCGAACAGCGACATGATTGCGGCCAATCCGAAAGCACAAAACCACCGAACCCGTTTCATAGGCCTCTTCCATTCATTTGCCTGCCCAGCATCCGCCTCATTTAGCTGCTCCAATCAGGCGCCCGGCTACTTACTCGTCAACTGGTCGAGCGCGTCTGGAGCCAACGCCACGTCTTGTGCATCGGGCGGCACATACGATGCGTCGCGGGCTGTTCCGGAATCTTCTAACTGCGACATTTGGGCATGCATCGCATGGACCTGAGCCCTCAGCTCCGGGTTATCCGCGGCAAGACGGTCTGTGTCCCGCACCCACTGTTGTATCTCCGGGTCAGCCCAATGGTTATAAAGCATCATTGCATACTGTTCGTCGGCGACATGGTGAAGTGCGAATGCTAGGAATCCGGCGTCCCACAGCCCGTACCGGGGATACATCGTGTATACGTATGGCGGAGTCACCCAGCCGTAGCTGTCGTAGAAGGCGTTTCGCCGGTAATAGTATGTTCCCGGCACGATATGCATCCTGGTGAGAATAAGCCTATGCTCGGGGCGAAACCGGATCGGGTCCATATGCCTCGTAAAGTGGGCACGTTCGACCTTGTAAGATTCGTGCGCGTGAGTGCGGTCTTGCTGACTTGGGTGCACGCTCATCCGCTGCTGCAGCTGAGCGCGATTGACCGGTCGTTGGCTGGAATTCGCCGGCACTTTGCCTGGCTGGGGGCGAATGACGCCTGCCGCGGTGCCTGATCGTTGGCTGGATGTCGCCGGCACTCTGCCTGGCTGGGGGCGAATGACGCCTGCCGCGGTGCCTGGTCGTTGGCTGGATGTCGCCGGCGCTCCACCTGACTGGGGGCGAATGACGCCTGCTGCAGTGCCCGGTCGTTGGCTGGATGTCGCCGGCGCTCTGCCTGGCTGGGGGCGAATGACTCCTGCTGCGGCGCCTGGTCGTTGACTCGGTTCCTTGGACGACGCGTTTGGTGCTTTCGCTGGTGCTTGTGATGCCGCGCTGTGTTGTGGTTGAGCCTGTGGTTGGGCCTGTGGTTGAGCGTGTGGTTGAGGGTGTGGTTGAGCCTTCGGCGGTGGCTCGGCGTCTTTCTTCTTCTTGTCGTCGTTCGCCGAGAGAGCGTGTGCGCTCAGCACGGAGAGGACAATTACGAGCGGGAGAATCTTGGCGTTTGCGTTCATGCTTTCTCCTTAATCTGAGATGTTGTGATTTTTGCAGGAGAGGACAAGCGGTTCCTGGTCGGCTGGGCTGCGTTTGAGTTCGTGGCTGCACCTCGCCGGCCGGGACCACGACGGTATTCGTCAACCCGGCGCCGGCGGCCCCGATCGTGACAGGGCCTTCCGTGGTCGGTGCAGGCTTGGCGAACCGGGTCGCAAGCGTTCCAGATCATGTAGGGCCCCCCTGGCCTCTGCCGGACGCCAGAATGGGAGAAGAAAGCACCGTCGGGACGACGAGAACCATCAGAATGCGCCCCATGGGAATCCTCCTCTCCTAGCTTAGTCAGTTGATCCTACCACCGCTGGGAGCCTGCTGATCTCGCTCATTCTTGAGCCGGTTTTCTCTCGCAACGTCCGCGAGGGTTCTCGGCTTCCTTGGGTCGGTGCGAAGGACTGGAGTCGGTGACGGCTCGGCGGCCTAGGCGGCGCGCAGGCTGGGGCTGACGGGAACGCGGCTCACCCAGATCCTGGACCTGGCGCTTCTCGCCCCGGATCTGCAAGAGGAAATCCTGCTCTTCCCGGCGATCAATGGCGTTGAACCGCTGAAAGAACGCGTTCTGCGAGGCATCGTTCGGGCGCCATGGGCTGACCAAAGGTCGCGCTTCAAGACAGAGCGCTGATGTTTGGGCCGTAGAGCCGAGGGCACCCCGGAGCACGTCCGTCCTGAGAAGAACAATCAGCTAACGTCGAGATCTCGACATCCTGAAGCTCCTGGAGGTCTCGACGGGCGTGATCGCACGCACGAAGAGCGACCTCGCGGACGCCGACACCGGTGCTCTGGTGGAAGACGAGATCCGCGCTCTCGTACGGGGCTTGTTCCTCGCGAACGCTCGCCTCGTCGCCGTTTCGGCGGTCACCGGCGTCGGTCTTGACGCTCTGAAGGCGGCCCTCACCCGGGCCGCCCGCGGCCTCGAGCTTCGCCTCCTCGCGCACCTGTCGGGGGACGAGGCGCTTCTCGAGACGTTCAGGCGCGGGGAAGACATCCACCGGGCCACGGCTGCGAAGATCT
>JADGOA010000159.1 GCA_017883215.1 Thermoanaerobaculia bacterium
GTCCCCTCGCCCCGTGCTCCCAATCGAACGGCCGCACTGAACCGATCCGCACGGGGCGAGGGGATGAAGGGGAGTGGGGTCGTGACGAGGGCGAAAAACCCGAAAATCATAAAGAAACGAGCGGGGTTTTCGGTACCCCACTCCCCTTGCATCCCCTCGCCCCGCGGACGTTCGTACAGCGTGATTGAGCGCGATCGCGCCGCGGGGCGAGGGGACCGAGCCCATGACTCTGCTCCGAGGCGGAGCGTTTAAGGTGGTGCGCAACCGAACGAGAACACCGCCGGACGAGGACGTTCCCACTCCTCTCGTACAATCCGCTGCGGAATGCGACGACTCTTCGCGTCTCTCGTTGTTCTCCTCATCGCAACAGTGTCGGCTGTGGCCGCCAACGCCGCAGACCTCCGGCCGCGCGGCACTGCGGCCGATGTCGCCATTCACGCCATCCAGGGATCGGGAAACGTCTCGCCACTCGTCGGAAGCTCTGTCACCACGCGCGGCGTCGTGACCGCGCTGAAGAGCAACGGGTTCTTTCTGCAGGAGCCGGATGCATCGGCCGACTCCGATCCGGGCACGTCGGAAGGCATCTTCGTCTTCACGAGCTCCGCTCCTTCTGCGACGGTCGGCGACCTCGCCAGCGTCACCGGAACGGTTCAGGAATTCGTCCCTCCGTCCGATCCGGCGAGCGCTCCGATGACAGAAATCTCCACGCCTGCCGTCCAGGTGATCTCGACTGGAAATCCGCTCCCGAATCCGATCGTCCTTGCGACGGCGGACAGCGGCAACCTCGAGCGTTTCGAGGGAATGCGCGTCACGGCCACTCTCGATGTCGCCGGCCCAACGTCCGGCAGCGTCAACGAGACGAATGCGACTTCGACGAGCAACGGCGTCTTCTACGGCGTCATCCACGGCGTCGCCCGGCCGTTCCGCGAGCCCGGCATCAACATCAGCGACACCGTCCCCTCGCCGGCTCCGCCGAACGTGCCGCGGTTCGACGAGAACTTCGAGCGGATCCGCGTCGACAGCGACAGTGCAGGCTCGACTCCTCCGCGGACAGCGCTGAACGTGTCGTTCGGCGAGAGCGTCACGATGACCGGACCGATCGAGTTCGCGTACCGCGTCTACAACATCGTTCCCGATGCAGGCGCCTCGACCGTGACGGGCGCGCCGGCCTCGCGTGCCGCCAGCGGGGCGGCGAGCGACGAGTTCACCCTCGCCACCGCAAATCTGGAACGGTTCTACAACGATGTGAACGACCCCGACCTGTTGGCCGGCAACGAGCCGGTCCTGACCGCTGCCGCCTTCGGAAGCCGTTTGAGGAAAGCCTCCCTTGCCGTCCGCAACTACCTGGGTGCTCCCGACATCCTGGCGCTCGAAGAGATCGAGAACCTCGCGGCGCTGACCTCCCTCGCCAATGCCATCAACAGCGACGCGGTCGCGGCCGGGCAGCCGGACCCGAAATACGTTCCGTACCTGGTGGAAGGGAACGACGTCGGCGGGATCGACGTCGGGTTTCTCACGCGCTCCGCAGCCGTCGCCGGCGGATTGCCGCGCGTCGAGGTCGTCAGCGTTGCGCAGCAGAACAAGAACGAAACCTACATCGATCCGAACAGCGGACAGCCGGCAACACTGAACGACCGGCCGCCCCTCGTCCTTCGCGCGGTCGTTCATTTCGCAGGCGGTACTTCGTTCCCCGTCACCGTCATCGGGAATCATCTCCGCTCCCTCAGCGGCGTGGAGGACGACCCGCGCGTCCGCGCAAAGCGGGCGGCACAGGCGGAGTCGCTCGCGCTGCTCGTCGAGCAGCTGCAGAGTGCCGGCGAGCGGGTCGTCGTGGCGGGCGACTTCAACGCTTTCGAGTACAACGACGGGTACGTCGATGTGATCGGCACGATCAAAGGAACCCCGGCTCCCGCCGATCAGGTGGTGCGTTCGAGCAACGATCTCGTCAACCCCGATCTGATCGATCTCGATCAGCTCGTCCCGGCCAACGAGCGGTACTCGTACAACTTCGACGGCAACGCACAGGCGCTCGACCACATCCTGGTCACCCAGTCATTGAAGGCGGCGCTCGGCGGCATCCGCTTCGACCATGCGCGCATCAACAGCGATCTGCCGGAGACGTTTCGCAACGATCCGGCGACTCCGTTCCGCATCTCCGACCACGATCCCGCCATCGCCTACTTCGCCCTTCCGCGGGCCACCGCCCCACGTCACCGCGCCGTTGGCCCCTGAGGAGTGCGCCCGTGTGGGCGCCGGTGATGGACTCGCGCTTCGATGGTGGAGCGATGGTGACTTTGGTGTGTGGTTCCTGAGAGCCGACTCTTCCGCCCCCAAAGGGGCTGACGCCGGGATTTGCGCACAGAAACAGCACCGCCCGGCGAGAACCCCGGCGGTTGCGGAGGGGGGCGTCCGCACTCCTCCGGTATCATCCGCGGCCATGTTCCTTCTTTACGAGGTGTTGCTGTACCTCGTCTTCATCGTGGGCCTGCCGTTCTTCATCGTGAGCGGGATCGTCCGCGGCAAGTACCTCACAAATTTTCCGCAACGGTTGGGGCTCTACCGCTCGCCGCGGCGGCCGCACGAGGTGTGGATCCACGCCGTCTCGGTTGGCGAAACGCTGGCGGCCCGGAGCGTGGTCGATGCACTCGAGCGGCTGCGGCCCCAGACCTCGATCGTCTTCACCACGACCACGATCACGGGCCAGGCGCAGGCCAGGCGTCTCTATCCGAACGCGACCGTCACCTACTTTCCGCTCGACTTCTCCTTCTCGGTCAAGCGTTTCCTCGACCACCATCAGCCGCGCGTTTTCACCACGATGGAAACCGAGTTGTGGCCCAACGTGACGCGGATCTCGCGCAAGCGCGGGCTGCGGCTGATGCTCGCCAACGGACGAATCTCCGACCGTTCCTTTCCGCGCTATCGCGCCTTCCGGCCGGTCGTCGAGAACCTCCTGCGCTACTACGACAGAATCCTGGCGCGCGAGCCGCTCGATCGGGAGCGGTTTCTCGCCATCGGCGCCCCATCCGCGGCCGTGGAGATCACCGGGAACGTGAAGTTCGACTACGACCCTGACCTGCGGCCGCTGGAAATCGCGCCGGAGCTCGAGTCGCTGATCGGCGGCCGGAAAGTCTTCGTCCTCGGATCGACGGTGGAGGGAGAAGACGAGGCGCTGATACCGCTCCTCGGGCCGCTCGTCGAAAAGGGCCTCTTCATAATCGTGGCGCCCCGAAAGCCGGAGCGCTTCGATGCTGTCGGGCGCCTTCTCACAGCGGCCGGAATCCGCTTCGTGAGGCGCAGCGCGTTTCCCGCCTCCGGCCCGGCCGAGGCCCTCCTGGTCGATGCGTTCGGCGAGCTGGGGCGCATGTACGGCTACGCCACCGTTGCATTCGTCGGCGGCACGCTCATGCCGACCGGCGGGCACAATCCGATCGAGCCCGCAGCCGCGGGTGTGCCGGTCTGCTTCGGCCGGTCGATGTCGAACTTCCGCGAGATCGCATCCACGTTTCTGCACGCCCAGGCGGCATTTGAAGCCGCATCGGCCGCCGAGGTGATCGCCTTTGCCGAGAAGATGTTGAGCGACGAGGAGCAGCGGCGTGCCTGCGGTGGGCGCGCACGGCAGGTCGTACTTCAGAATCGCGGGGCGTCCGAGAGGACGGCCCGCCGGATCGTCGAGCTGCTGGCGTGAACGCTCTGTTGAAACTCATCGAGCTGCCGTACTGCGGCCTGAATCGCTTGCGGCGTGCCCTCTATCGCCATGGAGTGTTGAAGCCGCGCCGCCTGCCGCGGCCGGTGATCTCGATCGGGAACATCGCCGCGGGCGGGGCGGGGAAGACGCCGGCCGTGATCGCACTGGCGCAATTCCTCGCGGAGCGCGGACACCGAGTGGCCGTGCTCACCCGCGGCTACGGGCGGAGTGGACGGGGGGGAGCGGTGGATGCGCTCGATCCCGCTCGCTTTGGCGACGAGCCGGTCGTGATCAAAAAGAGATGTGAAAATGTAGATGTCATTGTTGGTGATAATCGCTATCAGAATGCATCAGCAATAATATGTGATGTTTATATCCTTGACGACGGCTTCCAGCACCTGCAGCTCGCACGCGATCTCGACATCGTCATCGACGTTCCGCACGCCCCCTTCCATCGCGAGGGACGCAGCGCCCTGCGCGACGCCGATTTCGTGATACCCCGGCAGATCCGCCTGGCCGACCCCGGCCTGGTCCGGGGCAAACGCCTGTTTGCCTTCGCCGGCCTGGCCGGCAACGAGCAGTTCTTCGCCACGCTTCGAGAGGCCGGCGCCACCGTCGCCGGGTCTCTCGGCTTCCCCGACCACCACCCGTACTCCGCGGCCGATCTGCAGTCGATCCGGCGCGCTGCAGCCCTCGCAGGCGCGGAGGTAATCGTCACCACAGAAAAAGACGCGGTGAAGGTGCAACAAGCTGACATGATCGCCGTGCCGATCGAGTTCATCCTCCCCGCCGAGGTCCTCGACCGCGCTGCAGCTCTCGTGGCGAAATGAGCCGGAAGAAGAGCGCGCTGCTCCAGCGCATCGAATATGCCGCCTACCGCGCCGCGGCCGCGCTGGTGCGACGGTCATCCGACGAGTCCCTGCGCCGCTGGGGGACTCGCCTCGGCGCTCTGAGCGCGAAACTCCTCCGCCGGCGCGATCGTCTGGCTCTGCGCAACCTCGCTGTAGCCTTTCCGGAACGCCCTCCCGATGAGCTCCGCCGGATCCTGGACGAGTGCTGGCGGCATTTCGGCCGCGAGATGCTTCAATTCGTGCAGCTGCAATCGTTCTCGCTCGACGAGATCGCGCGCCGCTGCCCGTTCGTCCACGAGGAGATCCTCGAGGAGGGGCGCGCCCGCGGCAAGGGAGTGATCCTGATCAGCGCCCATTACGGCGGGTGGGAGATCGCCGGGCTGGCGATTACGGCGCATGTGGACAACGTCCGCACGGTCGCGCGGCCGCTCGACAACGATCTTCTGGAGGAAGATCTGGCGAAGCTACGCTCCCGAACGGGGGTCGAGGTCGTCGACCGGCGGCGCGCCGCACGCGTGTTGCTGCGCGGACTATCGGAGAACGCCGTGGTGGTGCTGCTACCGGACCAGGCCGTGCTCCCGCGCGAAGGAATTCTGATACCGTTTCTCGGCCGCCCCGCCTGGACCACCGATGCCCCAGCCAAGATGGCCGTGCGGCACGATTCCACGATTGTGTTCGCTTTTTGCATTCCGGACGCGTCCGGGCACTACCTGGAGTTCGAGGAGCCGATTCGAGTCGATCAGTTGACCGAGGCCGAACGGGAGCCGGACGCGCTCACCAGACGGATCAACGAGGTGATCTCACGCCGGATCGCCTCACGGCCGGAGCTCTGGTTGTGGATGCACGATCGCTGGAAAGGGACGGGCGAAAGTGAAGCAGGTCATGGGAATTGAAACGGTCGTCATCGGCCTCAACTGGGTGGGAGACAATGTTCTCGCGCTTCCGACCTACCGTGCCCTCCAGCATCGCTTCCGCAGCGAGGGTGGCATCGTCGTCGCCGCCCCGGAGAACGTCGCCACTCTTCTCGCCTCCTCCGGCGTCTGCAGGAAGGTCATCCCCTGGAGCCGTGGAACCCGCGACCGCATTGCGGCGTTGCGGAGCGGCGATTTTCGCCGCGCCGTGATTCTTCCGAACTCGTTCCGCGCCGCGGCGGTTGCATTCGCCGCCGGAATCCGCGAGCGCTGGGGCTACGGCACCGACTGCCGGTCGCTCCTCCTCACGCACGTCGTCGGACGTGCGAGGCAGCGGCGTCACCAGCTCGATGATTACACTCTGCTGCTTGCGGCCATGAACGCGCCGCGCGTCGTCGACGAGCTGCCCTTGATGCCGCTGCCGCTCGCCGCACGCGAACAGGCGCGCCGTCACTTTCGCGCCCTCGGCGTTCGCGTCGACCGCCCGATTTTCGGCATCCATGCGGGCGGGCTCTATGGCCGGGCCAAGCACTGGGGCGACGGCCGATACCAGCAGGTCGCCGAACGCCTGCGCGCCGACGGATTCGCGGTCGTGCTCCTGACCAGCCCCGCGGAGCGCGAACAGGCCGAGTCGATCTCCGCGGCCTGCGGCGGCCTGCCGGTCATCGGCGACGGCGGCGACGTCCTCGAGCTCGCTGCGGCCATCGCGCAGTGCTCCGTCGTCATCACCAACGACAGCGGGCCGCTCCACCTCGCCGCCGCCCTGGCCGTTCCGTCGGTGTCGATCTTCGGTCCCACCGATCCTGCGCGAACTGTCATCCCGGGCGCCAGCCGGGTGATGCGCATGTCGCTCTCCTGCCAGCCCTGCTACGCCCGCGAGTGCCCGCTCGGACACCACAACTGCATGGCGGGCATCTCGGTCGACGAGGTGTACGCGGCAGCGATCAGCCTCTTCAACGAAGTCGACGGCAAAGTCGAGAGCGACGGCGAGATCAGGGTGCTTCCGTGACCGCCCACACGGCCGGTTACGCAGTTACTCAGTTGCTCAGTTGACGCGGCGGGGAACCCAACTGAGCAACGGAGTGGCTCCGTGTCACGGGGCCATGTGATGCAACCCACAGCTCCTTGTTCGCCCCTGCGCAACCATGCATGTTGGAGGTATCCCGTGACGCTCTGGGCACTCATTGGATCGGCCGTCATAGCCGTTGTCGCCTACGCTCTTCTCAGCGGATTCCTCACGACCTACAGGCGTTACCGTGGCAAGCACGTGATCACCTGCCCCCAGAACTCGCAGTCTGCCTCCGTTCGCGTCGACGCTTTCAAGGCGGCGCACTGGGCGGCCATTTCCGGCGATCCGGTGTTGCGACTGAGCAGTTGCTCGCGCTGGCCGGAGAACGCCGGCTGCGGTCAGGAGTGCCTCAGCGAGTTGAAGGAATCGCCTGAATCGTGCGCCGTGAAGACCATCGTTTCGCAATGGTACGCAGGCAAGTCGTGTGTCTACTGCAGTCACGAAATCGGGCCGATCGTGTGGCACGAGCGTCCGCCGGCGGTTCGTTCCGAGGAAGGGATCATTCGCGAGTGGACGGACATTGCGCCGGAGACCCTGCCGCAGGTCTTTCGCACGCACGAGCCGGTCTGCTTCAATTGCAGCCTCGCCGAACGGCTCCTCCACGACCATCCCGAGATGATCGTCAAGCGCAACTATCGACCCGAGCACAAGCCGACCCTGGCGCCCACGCATACGACGTACTGATGTTTGTCGCTGGTACGAACTGCGATCTACACCGGTTCCGCCACCAGCGCCAGCTTGTCGGCAATCCAGCGCACCGCCTTCTGCACGAAGATCTCCTGCGCCTGACCATCCTCGGCGTGGATGACTTCGATTCGCTTCTCGGTCTTGATCTGCGCGAGAGCGTCGCGGTTCATCCTGAGCACCGGCATATCGTTCAGCACGAAGAGCGTCGGCGTCTTGACCGTCCGGAGATAGTCGGCGGCCAGGTCCGTCCGGCCGTTGATCGCCACGACGACGCTTACGATGTCGGGCCGCAATGCTGCCGCGACCAGTGCTGACGCGGCGCCGATGGTGGTTCCGACATACGCAATCGGCAATCCGCGCAGAGCCACGTCCTTCGGTAGCCACTGCGCCACCTCGATCAGTCGGTGTGCGAGAAAGTCGGCGTCATAGCGATAGTGGCCGGTCCGCGAATCGAACTGCTGCTCGTCGTCGGTGAGCAACCCGACCTGCAGCGTGGCGATACGGATGCGGTTCAATTCTTCGACGAGCCGCTGGTCGCGCGCCTGGCTGCCTGGACCCGAAACGAGGATCGCGACGCCAGCGGAATCCGCAGGTGACGAGAGCACGCCGCCGAGCACCACATTTCCCGTCCAGATCGCGACCTGTCTCGGTTCAATCTGTTCCTGATTCATTTCCCGCCTCCGATCTGACACTTTGGGTCGAAGGGCGATTGTTTCCAAGGACTTCACACACCCCGCCTGCGTGACACCACACTGCGGGAGTGGTGACCATGCGTACACGCCCTTCCGATCGCGGGGCGCGGATTCGGCGTGATGATCCGTTCACGCTCGTCACAATGCAGGGACGCGCAGCAGCGCGTCCGCAGCTTTGGTGGGTGGAGAACCGACGAGAGTTGCGGACGCGCTGCGCGAACGCCAAACATTCCAAGTCGGAAAGCGCCGCAGTGGGCGCTCGCCAAGAAACTCCCAGTGTTTATGCGGGCTTTCCCGGCGAGAACCTTCGCCCCCGCGGCAGCGGGGGAGAAGGTGCCGAAGGCGGATGAGGGGGCTCACTACTGGTGCGAGGAGGCCCCTCACCCCCGCTTCGCGGACCCTCTCCCCGCTGCGGCGGGGAGAGGGGTCTCGATTGAGAGTTTCTGCTCTCAGG
>JADGOA010000160.1 GCA_017883215.1 Thermoanaerobaculia bacterium
GAGATCGCCTGCGGGCCGCGCCGCTGAGGCGCGGGTCCGTTGGGCGGCTCGAGCACCGGAGGTGCGAAAGATCATTAGCCCACGGCGTGAGCCGTGGGTTCGGAGTGTGTCTGAACAACGTACGAGCCCCGGAGGGGCGAAAGAGTCGGTCGCTTTCTTTCGCCCCTCCGGGGCTCAACGACGTTTTGGGGTGAACGGCTAACCCAGGGCTCACGCCCTGGGCTACTGATATTTCGCCGCTCCGCGGCTGTGCCGAACCGATCGAGATGGGAGAAGATGGGGTCGGAGCTCCAGTTGGCTGTCGGATGTCACTCCAGACTGCGCGAGGAAAACACGCAGAATCAGGCATTTCGCGCAGGTTCGGGTGAGTTCATGACGCAGCAAAGAGGAGGCCCGACCCCGATCTGGCGCTGAGTCCGCTCGTGGCGCCGAACGAGCGCGCCGCGTGAGGAGGGGAGCATGTTCGAGGGCAAGGTTGCATTAATCACCGGCGCGTCGTCCGGGATCGGGCTCGCCACCGCAACTCGGCTGGCGTCCCTCGGCGCGCGCGTAGCCCTGGTGGCGCGTCGTGAGCCGCCGCTCGCCGGAGCGATCTCGCAGATCGGTGCAGACCGCGCTGTGGCATTTCCGCTCGACGTCTGCGATCTCGCGGCCCTGGAGGCGCTGCCCGCGCGCGTCGTCGCGCATTTCGGCGAGCTCGACATCGTGGTGAACAACGCCGGATTGAATCACCGCGGGCCGATGCTCACTCTCTCCGCCTCGGCGCTTGCCGACGTGATCACGACGAATCTCACGGCACCGGTGGTCCTCTGCCGGGCCGCCGCGCCGCTCATGCGCGAGGGCGGCCGGATCGTCAATGTCGCGAGCCTCGCCGGGATGGTGCCGGTGCACCACGAGTCGGCGTACAGCGCATCGAAAGCGGGATTGCGCGCTTTCTCGCGCGTCATCGATGACGAGCTGCGCGAGCGCGGCATCCGCGTCTCGATCGTGTCGCCAGGACCGGTCGACACACCGTTTCTCGGGAGCATCGAAGCCGTTCCCGACCTGGTTTTCTCGCAGCCGATGAGCACGGCGGAGGAGATCGCCGAGGCGATCGTCCGCGCGATTCGCGAGGCGCCCGAGGAGATCGCCGTCCCCTGGTTTTCGGGGAAATTGGCGACCCTCGGGTATCTCTCGACCGCCTTGCTGCGCGCGCTGCGGCCGGCGATGGAGCGCCGCGGCGCGCGGAACAAGCGCGCGTACATCGCGCGGAAACAGAGGCAGCCTGCCATCCTGTAGGGGCGCGCAGCAGCGCGCCCGCAACTCTCAATGGGAGAGCGGGCGCACTGCTGTGCGCCCCTACAGCACAACGGGTCATTTCCGCTCCACCGGCTCCGAAGTTGTACAGACAAGAGTGTCTGTGCCACAAGGGCACGGCCCGAATCACTTCGGACGGAAGCTCTTCACCGCCGCGCTGTTGCCGCCGAGAAACTCGTCTTCGCGCAGCTGGAGATCGTCCCGTCGCGGACCGTCGCCCATCACTCCCTCGTAGACCGCCTTCGCGAGCTCGCGGGTGAGGTGGGAGTAGACGTCGCCGTCGACGATCATGTTAGGCCCGTGGTCGCAGAGATCGAGGCAGGAGACCGAGCAGACGCGGACCGCCCCTTTGCGACCGCGCGATTTGTTCAGCGCCTTCAACTCGTCGCGAATCAGCTCGCCGCGCTCCTCGCCGCGATCGGGGTTGTTGCATCGGCCGCCCGTGCAGACGAGAAAGTGCTTGATGAACGGGTATTTCATTTCAGAGCGCGGTACGAGGCATGGGGCATGGGGCATGAGGCATGAGGCGTGGGTTCCGCTCATGCCCCATGCCTCATGCCCCGTTCAAGCCGTGACGAACTTTCTTCCGGCGTCGAGGACGTTCTTCAGATCCTTCGGACTGCACGCCTCGCCGTAGATCCGCGCCACCGGCTCGGTACCGGACATGCGGAACAGCAGCCAGTTCATGTCGGTGAAGATCAGCTTCACGCCGTCCACGGTGTTCACTTCGCGCACGGCCATCCCGCTCACGCTTTCCGGCGGGTTGGCGAGCTTCGCGGCCAGTGATTCCCGCAGGTGCGGCGTCAGCTTCACGTCGATACGCTTCGAGTAGAAGTTGCCGAACTCGTCGGAGATCGCCGTGATCAGCTCGCTCAGCTTCCTGCCGCTCTGCGCGACCATTTCGGCGACCAGAAGGCAGGCCAGCACGCCGTCCTTCTCCGGCAGGTGCCGGTACATCGACAGGCCGGCGCTCTCTTCTCCGCCGAGGGCCACTTTGTCGTCGAGAATCAGCTCGCCGATGTACTTGAATCCGACCGGCGTCTCGTAAAGCGGCACGTCGAACTTGTGCGCGATGGCGTCGATGAGGTGCGTCGTGGCCACGGTGCGCGCCAGGCCGCCCGGGATCTTGCGCTCCCGCTTCAGGTACAGCGACACCAGTGCGATGACCATGTTCGCGGAGATGAAGCGGCCGCGGTCGTCGATGATGCCGAAGCGGTCCGCGTCGCCGTCCGTGGCCAGGCCGATGTCGAACCCTTCTTCGACGACCTTGCGCAGGTCCGACAGGTTCTTCTCGTTGCATTCGGGCGAGAAGCCGCCGAAGTACGGATCGCGATAGTTGTGAATCGTCTTCACCTCGACTCCCCCTTCCAGGAGGAAGTAATCGAGGTAGTCGCGCGAGGTTCCGTAGAGCGTGTCGATGGCGATCTTCAGCCCGCTCGAGCGGATCACGTCGACCTTGATCTTCTGGCGCAGCTCACCGAGGTAGCGGTCCTTGGGGTCGATCGTCTCGATCAGCTCCGGGACTTCGTAGACGTCGATCCGCTCCCGCTTTTCTTCCAGCGCGTTGATCTCCGCCTCGATCGCTTTTGTGACCTCCGGGAGTGCCGGCGCACCGTCGGCGGTCGAGAACTTCAGGCCGTTGTACTCGGCGGGATTGTGCGAGGCTGTGAAGTTGATCCCGCCCATGGCCTTGCGGCGCATGATCTCGAACGAGGCGCAGGGAGTGGGGACGTCACGACTGCAGAGAAACGCGTGGATGCCGTTGAAGGCGAGGATCTTGGCCGCTTCCAGCGCGAACTTCTCGGAGAGGAACCGCGTGTCGTAGGCCACCACGACGCCGCTTCCCTTCTGCCCGATTTTCTTCAGATAGTTGGCGATGCCCTGACTGGCGATGCGGACGCTGTCGAACGTGAAGTCTTCGCCGATGATGCCGCGCCAGCCCGACGTGCCGAATTTGATCATTCAACGCCTCTCCCGGAGCGCCGTACTGAAGGGACGGTACGTTAGCACAACCCCCGAGCCACCAGTTACTGAGTTGCTAAGTTACTAAGTTACTAAGTTGCTGAGTGCTCAGTGGCCGAGGCGCCGGGGGCCCAACTCAGCAACTCAGAAACTCAGCAACTGGCTGGGCCGGGTGGACCCTTGGCCTGTTTTGAGCAATCATTCGGACACAACGATGAGTGAACGGCCGCTGGTCCTGATTGCAGACGACAACGAGGACGTCGTCGTGCTGCTGAAGAGCTATCTGCGGCCGCTCCAATGCGACATCATCGTGGCCCACGATGGCGAGGAAGCGCTCGCTCTGGCGCAGACGCGGATGCCGGACGTGGTCCTCCTCGACGTGGTGATGCCGAAACGAAGCGGCTGGGAGGTCTGCCAGGCGCTCAAGGGCGTGCAGCGGACCGCCGGCATCGCCGTGGTCCTGATGACCGGGCGCGGGGACGTCAAAGACCGCCTCACCGGCCTTCAAGTCGGCGCAGACGATTACCTGGTCAAGCCTCTCGACCGTGATGAGGTGGTGCGGCGTGTGCGGAAGCTCATGGAGCGGCACCGCGAACAGCCGCCGCGCGCCGAGCATGCCACGCGCGACGAGCTCGAGAGCCTGCTGCTCGACCGAGCCACCGGCTTCCCGACCGTTCCGCTGGTGATCGATCGGGTGAAAGAAATTCTCATCGAGCAGGAAGAGATCGGGATCGTCTTCATCGACATCGAGCAGTTCGAAGCGATCGAGGTCGAGTACGGCTGGGCGTTTTTCGACGAGTTTCTCCGCCGGGTGAGCGAAGCGGTGACCGCCGAGGCCAAACAGCGGTTCCGGAACGCGCTGATCGCCGCGCAGCGCGTGGGCGGATCGAGCTTCTTCGTCTTCCATCCCACGCGCGGCCAGGCGCTGTCGGTTGAAGCGGCGGCGGACCAGATGTCCACCGACCTGCGGCAGCGGCTCATCGAGACCGTCCGACAGCGCTTCCCCAAGATGCAGGCCGAGCAGATCGGCTTCTACGTCGGCGCGGCGCGCATCGAGTACCAGCCGCAGATCCGCCTCGAACGGCAGATCTACCACGGCATGCAGGTGGCCGCCGACGCCGTCCGCGATGCCGAGCAGCAGCGCAGGAAACAGCTCACCCGCGAGATGCGCGACATCATCCGACGGAAGCGCGTCACTACGCTGTTCCAGCCGATCGTTCGCGCCAGAGATACGAAGGTCTTCGGCTACGAGATCCTCACGCGCGGCCCGGCGCATTCGTCGTTCCGCAACTCCGACATCCTCTTCTCCTTCGCCCGGGAGGCGAAGCTGGCCTGGGGGCTGGAGGCCATCGCCCTCGACTGCGCGCTCAAGCGGCTCAAGCAGATCGACCTGCTCGACCGGAAGTTCCTCCTCAACCTCGAGGCGGAGATGTTTGGCCAGTCCGAGCTGAAGATCCACGAGATGGTCAGCTTCTTCGCCGAGCATCGCGGCCACTTCGTGTTCGAGCTGACCGAGCGCGCCGCCATCGAGGACTACGCGGTCTTCCGCCGCCTTCTGGACGAGTTCCGCGACAAGGGCATCGAGGTGGCCATCGACGACGCCGGTTCCGGCTATGCCTCGCTCGAAGCGATCGCCGCGCTGGCCCCCGACTACCTCAAGGTGACCAAGAGCCTCGTCTCGACGCTCTCCACCGAGCCGATCAAGCAGGACCTGGTGCGCATGCTCGTCGACCTGGCCGGGAAGATCAACTCCACCACGCTGGCCGAAGGAATCGAGACGCAGGAGGAGTTCGAGACCTGCCGCGACCTCGGCATCGATCTGATCCAGGGCTACTTCTTCGCCCATCCGCTCGAAGCTCTCGACCTCGCCGATAAAGAAGTCGCCGACTCGGTCCGCGCCATGGAGCTGCGCGAGCGAAGATCGGGGACTGTCTAGGCCATCGTTCACCAGGGTGAGATCCTTCTCCCCGCCGCAGCGGGGAGAAGGTGGCCGAAGGCCGGATGAGGGGCTGCGCCAGCCATGGACCAGATCCGCATCGTCTTCCTCGGCACTGGAGCGGCCGCGCCGACGCGCGACCGTAACGTCTCGTCCCTCGCGGTCGTGCTCGACGGCCGCGTGCTCCTCTTCGACTGCGGCGAAGGAACGCAGCATCAGCTCGCACGCGGTCCGGTCCGCAGCGGCGCGATCGAAGCGATTTTCATCACACACCTCCACGGCGATCACCTCTTCGGCCTTCCAGGCCTGATCGCCACGTTAGGCCTGAACGCCCGCAGCGAGCCGCTCACCATCTATGGCCCTCCCGGCCTCGCCCGCTACCTCGAGTCGATTCCCTATCCCGGCGCCACGTACCCGATCGAGGTCGTCGAGATTGCCACCAATGTCGAGATTGCCGCCAATGAAAATGCCGGCGCGAACCGCGAAACGGTCACCCCTCTCCCGCCGGGAGAGGGTGGCCGCGCGCCTGGCGCGTGGCCGGGTGAGGGGCGTGAATCTCGCGCAGTTCTGGTCACCCCTCTCCCGCCGGGAAAACCCAGCGGTGCTGCCCGGCGAGCTCCCGGCTATCGGGTCTGCGCCGCCGCTCTCCACCACTCCGTCCCCTGCCTCGGCTACGCCATCGTCGAAGACGACCGCCCCGGCGTCTTCGACGTGACCAGAGCGCGCGACCTCGGCGTCCCCGAGGGTCCTCTCTTCGGCAGACTGCAACGCGGGCACGATGTGGTCGTCGACGGCCGCACCATTCGAAGCAAAGACATCGTCGGCCGGCCGCGGCAGGGGAGGCGGATCGTCTTCTGCACCGACACGCGCCCTTGCGACGCGGCGATCGATCTCGCCCGTGGTGCCGACGTCTTCGTCCACGAAGCGACCTACGCGAACGACCACGCGCAGGAAGCGGTCGACCGCTACCACTCGACGGCAGCCGAAGCCGCGCAAGTGGCCGCTGCCGCGCAGCCGCGCCGCCTGGTCCTCACGCACGTCTCCGCGAGATACGAGACCGACGCCCCGCTTCTCGCCGAGGCCCTGCCGATCTTCCCCAACACCGAAGTCGCGAGCGACCTGCTGGTCGTGCCGGTGCTGCCGGCAGCCGAGTAGCGTGCCCGTGGAGTGCGGGCGTCTCGCCCGCAGCGATCGGGCGTCCCGCGCCCGATCGCCTTAGCGGTTGGCGCGAAACGGCATAAACTTCACCGGGAAATCAAGACCATGTTCTGTCCCGAATGCGGCCTCGAATATCGCGACGGCTTCACGCGCTGCTCGGATTGCGACGTCGACCTCACCGCGCAGCCCCCGAAGCACGGCGAGCCCGACGTGAAGCTCGTGAAGGTTTTCGAGACCGTCAATCCGGTGCTCATCACCGTGGTCGAGTCCCTCTTTGACGGCGCCGAGATCGATTTCCTGACGAGGAGCGGCGACCTGCAGGAGCTGATCAGCGGTGCGCGCCTCGCCACGGGCATCAACAGCGCCATGGGTCCGGTCGAGTTCTGGGTTCGCGAAGACGAGGAGTCCAACGCCCGCGAGCTCCTCGCAGACCTCGACCGCGGGAGCGAAGCCGAACTGCTAGAGGACGAGCCCGTCCCTGGCGCGCGCGACTCGAGCGACGGGTAGGCCGGACTCCGGACTCACCCGACGCTCACCGTGGTGTGAGCGCCGAGCTTCACGACCGGCTCATCCATCCATCGACGCCGAGGTTCATCAGGACGTCGAAATCATCGACCGAGAGGAGTTTCCCGAAGTCCGAAGTGTGTGTTCCGCCATTTTGGGCGGCGGACTCCTCGTCCCACCGAATGGGGAGCGTGTCACCCAGATACGGCGCGACGGGTTCCTGTTCTGACGCTGTCATACCGATCTCTCCCCAGGCAAGACAGAACAACGACGATGCCCTCGCGAGACGTTCTTGCCGTGGGATCATCCGGACCCGAAAAAGGTTGCCGCTCGCCCCCCTGGTTCCTATAATCCACCCCTCGCGGCGGCTGGAATGGCCAGCATCCCGACGCCGTTAGAAGCGATACTTCCCAGGTTTCATGTGGGGCTGTAGCTCAGTTGGGAGAGCGCCTGAATCGCACTCAGGAGGTCATCGGTTCGATCCCGTTCAGCTCCACCAAAAGTCATTCCCCATCAACAAGTTACAACCTCTGGCGTCCTGCTTGATTTCTTCTCCGCCTGCACGAAGTGTCTAGTTCGCGTCTGATTCGCGAAAAGGCTTCCTTACTTATCAACGACTTACAACCCGGTTTTTGAGTCGATTTCAGGAGGTCGCCGGTTCGAATTCGCGCTGGCGCTTAGAATGAGTCGAGCAGACGAGACATGAAGACACCGAAAGCAAACCGGGCCTCGATCCTGCGCTCTTTGTCTGAGCATTTGGCCGACGTTCGCAAACGTTACGGCGTCAAGACGCTGGCGCTCTTCGGGTCGGCCGCGCGTGACGAACTCCAGCCACACAGCGACATCGATGTGCTGGTCGAGTTCGACGGTCCCGCAACATTCTCGCGATACTTCGATTTGAAGGACGAACTCGAAGAACTAATCGGAAGACGCGTCGACCTTGTAACGCTTCGAGGCCTGAAACCGCGCGCGCGTCGATTCGTCGAAGAAGAACTGATCCGTGTCGCGTAGCTGGCTGCTTTACCTGGATGATTTGATCGCGAGTGCAGAGAAGATCGGCCGACTGATTGCCGGGAAGTCGGTTTCCACTTTCGCCTCGGACGAAGCGGTGTTTGATGCCGTTCTCTTCAACCTGCAGGTCATCGGCGAGGCCATGAAAAATCTCCCCGAGTCCGCACGAAGCGGGATCTCGACGGAGAATGCTTCAGCACCAGCGAGACTTCGAGATTTGATTGCGCACCACTACTTTGCGGTCGACGCTGAAATCATCTGGGACGTTGTGACGAACCATGTACCTCGCCTGCTCGCTGAAGCAAGTGCTCTACGCGACCAAGTTGAGACTGACGACGTGTAACTGCGGGCGCTGATCGGGCCTTCCGAATGCCTGCCACCGATGCTTCCGTGCACGCGCACTCACCCGCCGCTCATGCCGCAGCTCCCAGTGCGCCATCTGGGTCACAGACTGAGGGATCACAGACTG